>CAKUAQ010000015.1 GCA_934636435.1 uncultured Eubacteriales bacterium | reverse complement strand
CGCTCCGGTGATGTTTCCTGCATCATCGTGAAAGACCTTTCCCGATTTGCGCGAAACTATATTGAAGCCGGCGATTACCTTGAGCACATCTTTCCGTATCTCGGTATTCGGTTTATTGCGGTCAATAACCATTACGACAGCAATCAGTTTATCGGGACAACCGGCGGTATTGATGTTGCCTTCCGAAACTTTATGTATGAGATGTACAGCGTTGACATCTCGAAAAAGGTAAAAGCATCTCAGCACATGCTGATGAGAAACGGTCGGTATGTCAGCCATTGCCCGTATGGATACACAAAGATCAAAGGGCAAAAGCACCATATGGTGCCGGATCCCGAAACTGCACCCATTGTGCGGGATATTTTCCTGTGGGCTATTGAGGGAAAGAAATCCACGGAAATTGCCCGTATCCTGAACGAAAAGCATATTCCGACGCCGATGCAGCACAAAAAGCTCTCACGGCAAGGTATGGACAACGATGCGATGTGGAGTCATCAGGCGGTGATCCGAATCATACGGGATTATAAGTATACCGGAGCTATGGTGTCCTTCAAATGCGGAAATGAAACCATTCGGGCCAAAGTGCAAAAACGGTATGCGCCGGAGGATTATGTGATAAATGAGGGCATGCACGACCCCATCGTCACACACGATGAATACTACGCAGCGAATGATACCCTGCGGAAGGTGAAAAAGACCGATGTTGTCAGAACCGACCGCCGTGACCGTGTTTACTATTGCGGGCACTGCGGCCGCAGACTTCGCAAGACCTTTGGCTCAGACGAATATTATTCCTGCGCTACGCCGTTATATATAAGGGACGCTCCGTGTGCAGGCATTCATTGGAGCCGGACAAATATAGAGGATGTTGTTTTCACCACATACAAACGGCAGCTGCAAATCGTCAGCGAAGAATATTGCAGGACAGTAAATGAAAAGCAGCCGGATAAGCTTGCTCCTCTTCGGGCGCAGCAAAAAACCCTCCGCATTCAGCTCGGAGGGATCGGCGGTAAGGTTGCATCACTGTATGAGCAATTCCGTTCCGATGAAATATCCCGGAATGCTTTTCTCGAAAAGAAAGGCGTTCTTTCAGAGGATAGGGACAGACTCCAATCGGAACTATCACGAGTCGAGGATGAAATTGAAGGTCTGCTGCAAAAGCAGGAAGAAAGCAACACTGCAATGAATGCGATCAAAAATATCGCTGCTGCTGCAGATGAGCCGGACGATAAACTCCGGGAAAGAATGTACGACGATATAGACCGCGTCATTGTTTTTGACAACGAAAACCTGAAAATTGAATGGAAGTTGGATGTTGCCTTTCAACTTTCATGACCATGTAAAAGCCGGCTTTTCGCTGGCTTTTATGCTGTTTTTGCGTTATAATAACACAAGGGTTGTTTTTGCGGAAAGTCCGGAAATCCTTGATATATAAGGGCTTTTAAGAATTTTTGGATTCCACTTGACACAAGCAGATGATCTGGGCCGCGTCGTCATTCCCAAGGAGATCCGCCGCACCATGCGTATCCGCGAGGGCGACCCGCTGCTGATAACATTGACACCGCTTGAAAGGTTCCAAACAGCCGTGCAAAAGCTCACCGCACGGCTGGGAAAATAAAAGCAAAAACTCCCTGTACTTCGCAAGAGTTGAACAAGCCCAGTGAAAACGGGACAATAGAAAATACGACCTCCTATGGTAGAATAAAAACAACTACCATAGGAGGTTTTGCTACGCCCTCGCTTTTAATATACTGCTCTAAAAAGATATGATGTTGAAATAAGTGAGTACATCTCCGAAACTTATTTCAAGTTTAATTGACAAAATGAAATGAAGTGGATATAATAGGCTTGTTATTTCAAGTTTTCGGAAAGGAGCTGTTAAGTTGAAAGAGCGTGCAGGCTATTACCGATCCAATTTATCCGGAGAAATGGCATATCGATCCTTTGTACCCGCCCCATTACCACCGAACCCGCCCCTTGCGTTAAACGAAGATATCGTCCGATTGCTCATCAAAGCCCATACGCAGCTTGCTGTCCTGGAGAGCATGGCGAAGCACATTCCCGATGTGGAGCTGTTTATTTCCATGTATGTGCGAAAAGAGGCGCTGATGTCCTCGCAGATCGAAGGCACGCAGGCGACATTGGAAGATGTGCTTGATCCGCTGGTCGATGCCAATGCAAACCGTAATGTGGCCGATGTGATCAATTATATCAAAGCGACGGAGTTTGCCATTGATCGTCTGAATGCGCTGCCGTTATGTGCCCGGCTGCTCAAGGAAACGCATGCGGTTCTTATGACCGGCGTCCGTGGGCAGGAGAAAAATCCCGGTGAATTCAGAACTTCGCAGAATTGGATCGGCGGTCAGGGCAGCACATTGAAAAATGCCCGCTATATCCCGCCCTCTCCCGAAAATATGAAGAGCGCCATGTCCGATCTGGAAAAGTATATCCATTCAAATGATGAGCTGGATGTGCTGATTCGTGCAGCGTTGATCCACTATCAGTTTGAAACGATACATCCTTTTTTGGATGGCAACGGACGCATTGGGCGCTTACTGATCACTCTGTTTCTGATGCAGGAACAGGTGCTGTCCACACCGGCTCTGTACATTTCGTACTTTTTGAAAAAGAACCGTGTGGAATACTATGACCGCATGACGGAGATTCGAGAAAAAGGCGACTACGAGCAATGGGTCAGATTTTTTCTGCAGGCTCTTGCGGATTGCGCAGAAGACGCAACGGCTACGATCGACGAACTGAATGTGCTGCACAGTAAAAATGCGGCTAAAATTGCAGCCATGGGGCGTGCCGCTAAAAATGTGATGCTCGTTTTTGCCTATCTGGAGGCAAACCCGATCATCGAGATACGCAAAACGGCACAGGCGCTTGGGATCACGTTCAACACCGTATCCAGAGCCGTAGAGCGGCTTTCCGATATCGGCGTTCTGGTAAAGACGAACAACGCCAGCCGAAACAGAACTTTTGCGTATGAGGAATATCTTAGCATTCTTCGTAAAGGAACATGATGTTCCCTTATAAGCAACAGAAAATCGAACGGCTCCCGGAACGACCGGTCCGGGAACTCTTTTCCCGCCGCATTTTGATTCCCCCAATTCAGAACAAATTTGAGGAATCATCAAGCCGTATTCAATACCGGCATCCAGTTCTTTTCGTTTTCCGTTTCATCGAATTTCCTGTATGTCAAATTAAACCTCTACATTACCATTGAGAGGCATAGCATGCTTCTAATTGAAAATTCGGATAGGTGTAAATATTTTGCCAGTCTACTTAAAGCTGCACCTCCTGATATATTGGCGGAATAGCCTTATTTTCAAAAGAGAACCCTACCGGGTCGATACTATCAAATAATCCGAAATGTAGTGGCACGACCTTCTTGGCACCGATCTCCTTGGCAAAATGTGCAGCGTCGACCATGTTCATATTATTGCCCACGCCATTGATTGGCAAAAAATCACATCTATTTTACTGCTTGCCGCAATGTGCCTAGACCGCTTGATAGTTTTCCCGTTCGCTTCTTCCTCACAATATCTCTTCCGAAAAGGCCTTTAACCAGGCATCCGCAATGAGCTGATGTCCGGCCGGGGTTGGATGCACCCCATCTCCCAACCAATAGGAAGCGGGCTGCGTCTCGCATGCGGAATCAAAACCGTTTTGCAACGGCACAAACGCCGCGCCCTGTTCCTCTGCCAGCCGCCGCACAACATCGGCCCGCAGCCCGACCTCTTTCCGGAACATTTCCCACGCCCCCTCGGTCGCCGTGCCGGGCAAAACAAACGGCTCAAGCAGCATAAAACGCACATTGGGGAGCCGTTTCTTTGTATCCTGCAACAGCATCCGATAGACCGCCTCGAAGCGATCGGCCTCCACGCCGTTCGGTGTATCTCCGATATCATGCCAAACGTCGTTGACCCCGATCAGGATGCTGATCCGGTCCGGAGCGGCATTCCACGCATCGGTTTTGATCCGTGCGTACAGATCTACGACACGGCTGCCGCTGACTCCCTTGTTGTCAAATCGGTATTCGCCCGGCTGCTGTGCGCTTAGCTTTGCCGCCACCAGCAGAGCGTAGCCCTGTCCGATCGAAACAAGACTGCCCGCAGTTGCGTTGCGTCCAGCGTCTGTGATCGAATCGCCTAAAAATACAATATTCATTGCTATTTCCCCTTTTCGTCCAATCGTTCAGATGGTCTCCTCTTTCTCCGACACGCAAAAATCACAGGAGCGTCCAAGCTTTTTCACGCATCGAACCGGGTCTCGGTAACTGTAAGCCCTTCAATATGCTTCCAAACGGATCCCGTTTCGTTCACCGGCACCGTATATGATATCGCCGCACGCACCGTAATGGTATGCCCCCTGCACCTTTTCAAAGCTGCAACCGGATAACGAGAGGTTCCGAATCGGCACATCCTTCCTGCCACGAATGAACGGAAGCTCCGCACTCACCGCCCGGAATCCGCTGATGCGAATATTGGCCACGCGCGTTGCCCGTGTCCATTCGCAGTCAGCAATATCCATCCAGATGGGACAAGATCTGCCCCGGTCAAAAATGATGTTTTCAAAAGAGAGATTCTCAATGACCGTCGATTCACGTCCTTCGTCCAACAACTGTTCTTCTCCCCTTGACGGTAAAACGATCCCGATTCCCACGGATGTATCCGTAATAACCGGACCGGTCAACGTCACATTCGGACGATGCCAGCAAAGTCGTCCCGGCAGCCAAATGCAGTTCCACATTACTCCGCAAGCAGATCGTACCGATCAGAAAGATTCCGGCAGGAACATACACCTGACCGCCTCCGGCCTCGGCACACACATCTATGGCCTTCTGAATTGAGGCGGTGCAGGGCGTACCGCCTCCCGTTACCGCACCAAACTCGGTGATATCGAAAATACGCTTTGTCATACCGTCCCTCCGTATTCGGTCTCACGAATTTGCCTTAGCGAAGCACAGACCGCCAACAATACAATGCGGATCGGTAACCCCTACCGTGTAGGTTTTCGTATGGTACACTTTCTTGCCTGCTTTGGCACTTCAATTTAGAGTTGATTTTCCATATCCGTCGATCCATCCGACCGTATCTGTGCATCACTGCATGCATTTTTCGCCGGAATTCTCACAGGAATCCGGTCGAATGGTACAATCGGCAGATAACTGAATTGATCATACGGAATCAATCCGGCTTCACAGAAACCGTCACACGACACCGTCGCATAGCTTTCAATCGGACGCGGAAATCGGAGTCGCAGTCGGTCATTTTCGCACACATAGCTGTCCGGCAGCATCCGTCCGTGGGCATCGGTCAGCGAGAACGGCAGCAGACCCACGGGGTTTTCGTCCGAATACAAACGATCGTACACATTTGTAAACGTCAGTGCCACCTCCTGCGCGCCAATCAGCACAGCCCCCACGATCTGCGGCGCATCGCAAATCACCTCCCGGTGATAGATATACCGCAGAGCGCTGTTGGCCGCGCGCTGTCCGATTACGAGATTTGCCATGGCTGCGTTGTGTATTCCATCGCAGACCGGCAGATCTATGCTCGGCACAAGATGTACATCCGGAATCTCATCGGCTGCACGCCGCTGGGCCTCCCGGATCTCCGCAAAACCGCGGCGAATCGGCTCCGGATCCTTTGTCCCCGTGCAGGTGCTTTTGTTCAGCTGCACGGCTATGATCGGCAAACCGCCCAGCTCCCGGCGCATATCCGAAAAGACGTGGCAGGACCGTGCAAAATATGTCGTTCGCAGCCCGGGATCAAACACATCGTTACAGCCGTGATACCAGAGGATACCACGAGCTCCGCCGCCACTGTCCCGCAGCACACAAAGCATATGTGCGAAAAAGCGGCCGTCCTCCCGTCTATCCCAAAAACTCAGCGGGATTCCGCCCTTCGTGGCCGGGATCAACCCGATCGGATACCCCAGCCGCGCGGCCAATATTTTGGCAAAACTCAACCACGGGCTGTGCCCCGTTTCCACACTTTCGGCAAATTCCGGATAGCGCGTGTCCGTCGTATCGTGCAATGGGTGCGCCGCAATATCCCAACGCCCGTACAGCCGATACTGGTGTACGCGCGGATTGACCGGATCGTTCACCCCATCCTTGCCCACGCCGACGGCGTTACTCTGTCCGGCGATGATATAGTTATCCCCTACACCGACGTGAAAGCGGCGGTCACCGCGTTTTTGCCCCTGTGCACCAAAGCGCAGATAGCTTTCGATTCGATAAGGGCCGCCCGCCGGCAGACACAATCTTGCCTGCCAATGCCCATCTTCGATGGGGCAGAACACCGGCGGCGCGACGCGTGTGCCATTTTCTTCATCCACGGCACGCACCACCACAGACCCTTGCTGAGAAAGTACGGGTTCTTCAATTTCGACGCGTCCTTGCAGCATGACGGAAGCAAAGCCATCCGTCTGCTGGATGATCTGCCAGTCCTGTGGCCCCTTTTCAATGATCACACCATACATTTTCACCGCTCCTTACAGCCCGTTTTCTTTCCGATATCTTGCCCATGCCGTGCGGATCGCGGCATAATCCCCCTCGTCCATCGGCGTACGGAATGATGAGGTTACATAATAAAGATCCGGCACCCCGATAGACGGCTGCGCTTCCATATATCGCAAAAAATCACGATGACTACCCGTTCCGCCACTGTCCGTATCAATGGAAATCTTCCCATAGATCGCTTCGGCAATTCTTTTACGGAACGTCATCACTTCAACACTTGAGCGCAAAGCTCCCTGATAATCATGCAATCGGATCTGATCGCACACATCCGCCACATACGGATGGGCGCAGCTGGCATTGATCAGCGCGTCTCTCTTGGTGTCCTTTGCTGCAGTATACACCAATTCCAGCCATGCTCGAATAAGTTCCACACCATAGCAGTTTCCGTCAAACGGATGCAAGAGTTCGCCTTTTGGTGTGCAGTTGATAAAATCTATCTTAAAGCCGTCACAGCCGAAGCATTCCGGTTCGTCGGACAACAGTGCATGGATGTTTTTTCGTGTGCGCTCGATAAACTGCGGGTTCGTTGGATCGGCGGCTATCGGATTGCACAATAAGTCAATGCATTCATTCCTCGGCAGTCCCTCTGCATCCCATGATTTGATCCACAGCAGAACGTGCTTACCCTTGGCGTGCATCCGGTCGGTAAACCCACGCAAATCCGGCCATTTTTCCCGGTCCACCTCCAGCACCCCAAAATGCTTCTGCCATTTTGCATCAATGATCACGATTCCCGGCTCGATGCCGTTGTCCTTAAGATGCGCCAGCATCCACTCATAGTTTTCCTGCGTGGCGTAATCGGTCGCATACCGCCCCTGTACGCGACCCATCTTCTGTTGCTCGCCCCAGCCGCAAAAAATCGGCTCCCGCCACCATTTCGGCATGCGGGTATACTCTTCGTGCTGCACAGCGATTCCGTTTGCATAATACCAAGCGGCATACGCCCGCAACACCGCCATTGCATCTGCACCGTAGCCGCCCCAAATACCGGGCAATGTCTTCTCTCCGGTGATTGTCAGCCGATCATCCAGGGGTAAAGTAAAGGAAAAACCGCGTTCATAAACAAAACGATCGAAATTATGCTCTCCCTTTTGCGCAAACAGACCGATGCCGAACCAACCATCCATCCCCTCGGTATAAAACGGGTAAACAAAAGGACACGGGGCGTAATAATCAAAGGAAAGCTGCGAGTTTTCAAAAACATTGCGCAAACATTCGCTTTCCTTGAATTGTCCTGCGTGCGGCAACAGGTATCCGGCAAATTCATAATTCTTTTCGGCTCCGGAGGAAAAGTATCGGATCTGATGAACCGTGCCGCTGCCCTTGACCGTCACTTCATAAGCAAAGCCGTGCTCGCTCGCCGTGATCCGATAGCGCTTCTCAGCCCACAGTTTACTGGAAGACTGATATTCGGCAATAACCGTTCCGTTTTCCTCGCGCACCGTATGGTGTAACCGTTCTGTGTGCTCCTCGTCGTCCCGTACCACACCGCTCTCAAGTATCGCCGATCCGGTCGGCCGCATACGGATATCCTCGTACCGATCCACCGCCGACACGACCGGCACAGAGAAAAGCTGTACGGTATCCTTGTAAACCGAAAAGGCCGCCTTTTCAAACACAATTGTATAGTTCTTAAAGTTCATCATATGTTCCACCCTTTCATCATCCCATATTAACGACCAACAGTCCGGCCAAACATAACAAGCATCCCATTATACACTGACCGTTCGGCTTTTCGCCGAAGATCAGCATCGACATCACAGTAGATAATAACAACGATCCGCCCTGAAAAAGCGGATAAATCTGTGTCGCAGGTATTTTTTCCGCCGCAAGTGTCTTGAAATATGTGTACAAAAACAGACAGATTGACATCGCCACAATATAACCGACCACCCTGCGCCAAGGCAACCGTTTATCTTTCTGTCCCTCAATTGCGTCCATAAAAGCGCGACTGCCAAAAAGCAGTACTGCTGCCACCAGGTAAACAATTAAATTGAATGTAGCCGCAGACGGATCGTTTGTTGAATGAACATACAGTTTTTGCGCCAAATCCGCCGTCCGCGCACAATGCCCGCCTGCTCTGCCGCAACCAAATCAGCTTCTGCACCGTGCGGGAATACAGCACCCCACAGGCCGCAAGCCTTTCCATTGTGCCGGGGGAATACCGGCCATTGGGATAAGCCATGCCCTGTACCACCGTCCCGTATTCTTCCTCCAGAATTTCCCGCTCCCGGAGAACTTCATACCATCCGTTGGCATCTGCTAAGGCGGGCATCGGATCGTGGTGCAGCCCATGCAGTGCGATCTCCTGCCCGCCGGTTTTATATATTTCCGTTGAACAAAGCCCCTCCCGGCGGAGAAACCCGCCGTTTAGATTAAATGTTCCGCGAATCCCATACCGATCCATCAGGCAGATCAGCGCCGCATCCTGCTGAAACCCGTCGTCATAGCTGGTTGTAAAGGCTTTGGCACGTCCATCCGGCCATCGCATATAAATCGCATGTGCTCTTATCCTCTCTTTTTCCGCAGCACACACAGCAGCGCGGCACCTACAGCGGCGGCTACAACCGCCGCTCCTGCGATCCAGCCACAAATCGGCACGCCGCAGTTTCTCTCGATCTGCGCTCCGGCAGCCGTGAGCCTCTCATCGAACTTTTCCCGTACCGCGCGGCAGGCAACGCCCGAGAGCAACACGCCGTTCCATGACCGCTCACCGTCCGCACCCACGAGCGCTGTCTCAGCGCCGTCGATGTGCGCATCCTGCACCAGCACGCCGTCCATCTCCTGCCCCGACAGGTCAATGAATGCGCCCTGGGTCAGTGTATCCCGACGCAACGCGATCCCGACAGCCGTGCCGTTTCCGGTCAGCGACAGCACGGTACAGCGATTTTCGCCGTCTGCCACACCGTAGTATTTGAACCACTGGCTATCGCTGACCGTTGTGCCAACGATGCTCAAGTACTGAATATCGCCCCCGGTCGTGTCAGCAACGATCCCGCTGCTGCGGCGCAGCCGCACACCGTCCACGATCAGGTTTTTTCCTCCGCCGCCCAGACGCAGCGCGCCGGTATTATACAGATCGAGCGCCGAAAATATCACCTGCTCATAGGCCGTGCCGTCTCCGTCAAGCACAACCGTTTCGCGCTCGCCGCCCATATTGTCCTCCCATGATCCGCGGGCAAAATAGATCCGGCTGCCGGACAGCTGCACACCGGTATCGTTCCAGGTCACATCCTCGATCACTGCGCACTCCAGCCCGGTCAGCGCCGCCATGCTCGCCCGATACAGATTGTTCGGCGGCAGCTTCACCTCGCGGAGGAACACGTTTTCGGCGCCGGTTAATACAAGCGGCCGACCGCTGGACAAAATTTCACAGTTCTCGATGCGGATGTTTTTTCCGGAGCACACAAGAATATCCGAACGGTGTTCCTCCAGCTCTTTTGTGATTCCGTCAAACACATAGGCATCGCCCTGTCCTCCCAAGGTGGGGGCGCCGCCAAAGGAATCAAAATGAAACCGGCATTTTTCCACCGTTATCCCGTCGCCATCGGCAACCAGAAATCTTCCGATCCGGGCGCCGGAAACCGTCAGCTCCCGCAAAGCGCACTGTCCGCTGCTTTTGAGAATATAGTCGGGCAATTCATTCAAGCTCCAGGTAAAGGACGTCCAGAACAGCAGCGTTTCCTCCTGCGAAGCGCCGCGCACGACGGTCTTTTCCGGGATCGTAAAGGAATTCGTCAGCAGATACCGCCCCGCCGGGAAAAGCACGACGCCTCCCCCGTTGGCGGCTGCGGCATCGAGCGCCGCCTGAAAAGCGTAGTTGAAACGGGCATTGCCGTCCGCCGGGTCGTCGGTATAGTCGGTCACGATGAACACCTCCTGCGGCCATGTGGACTGCGCCGAGGGTGCGATCTTCACCGTCACAGGAGTGCTTTGGCAGGTGCCGTCGCCCCGACCGTTATAAACGGTCAGTGTATATTCCCCGATCGGCAGCTCTGCGGGCAGAACGACGCGCAGAGAGTATGCGTCGATCGTCTCCGCGGCGCAGACCTGCGTCTGTTCGCCGGAGGAAAGTGTCACCCGCACACCCGCGGCATCCAGCGACAGGTTCTCACCCTGTATACGGATCCATCCGCCGGGAGAGGCGGTCTGGCCGCTGTCGCCGACGGTAAAGCGCACCACCGGCGCATTGACGGTGATCCGCTGCTCCCCGGCGCCGCTCAGCCGCAACCGATAGATTCCCTCCGAAAACGACGCCGGAATCCGGCATTTAAGCGACCGACCGGTATTCTGGCGAATGCGACACCTCTTCGCACCCCGTCCGCTCCATTCCGGCTCGCCGGGCTTACCTGCCGGGTCATCCTCCACCCGGTACATCTCAGCCGTTGTAAATACCTCCAGTCCGTAGCCGCAGAGCACAACATCCTCACCGGGCAGCAGCGTCACGTTGCCCGCATAGTCGATCTCGGCCGTCGGGCCGTCCGCCAGAACGCCGCCCGGCAGCAGCACGAGCGTAAGCAGCGCCGCCGCAAGCAGCGTCAGAATCTTTCGGCTCATTTCGCCGCCCCCTTCCCGTATGTTTTCCAATCGTAGTTGCTTTGCGCCAGATTATCCTCGATCCCGCCGTGCTCGTCCCGCAGCGTATACACGACAAGGTCGTCGATCTCAAGTTTTGTGGCCTCGACCGCCAATCCTGCCCGACCGGACAGAAGCGATACATTTGACCGATCGGTGTAATTGATCCACTCCGTGCCGTTCAACGACACGACCAGCCGCTCATCCACTGCGTCGATTGTCAATGTATGCCACTGTCCGTCAAAAACAGACCGATCCAGCTTGACCGTTTGCAACGCGGTTTTCGGGTCCTGGTCCGCACGGTAGGAGGTGCTGCCACGGTACAGCTTCAGGGTATCGCCGTTCTCTACCACTGCCGCATAATGGCTCGGCGTGGCGCTGAGCGCCGTATTCTCTATGGCACGGGTGATCAGCTGCAGCGCCTGCGTTCCTTTCTTGTCGTCCACCACGACCGAAGAATCGTACCGAAAACGCACCTGCACCCGCATATCGTGCAAGACGTCGGTATCGACCAATTCCCGTCTCATTGCCGTTTCCTCAAAGCACCACGTTCCGGCATCTGTCCGTCCACCGACCGTAAACGTCTCCTCATTGTCCGAGAATGTCCAACGCTTGATCTCCTGCTCCACTCGAATCGGCTCCGGCTCCGACTCGGGCGCGGTCGGGGTGCTGTAACTCTGTTCCGGCGTAATCGGATCGCCGCCTGCGTCAAAGAAGACTGTGCGTAGCTGGCCGGCGGCATTCTTATCCGTCAAAAGAGAATCCGCATAGGAATAATTACCCATATTCTCGCTCAATCCATTGTCAACAAACGCCACTGCGTCTACCGCTCTCTGACCATAGCCGATCCGAATCGCCGCTCCACGACAACCGGAGATCATGTTACGTTGCACCAACACGTTCTGCATCGCTTCCATGCCTGCCTGTGCAGTGAACGACACGAAAGCGCCGTCGCTGAGCCGATTTCCTCGCACAGTCAAACCGAGGTTGATTCCCGACCCCTTACCGTTCGCGGTAAATTTCAGATGGGTAGCATTGTTTTCGTTATCCGCACCGTAATACTTGAAATACTCCGCATCCGCAACCTCATTATCGGTAAAAGAGGTATACCAGTTAACTTGCAACGCGCCGTACACAAACCGCGCCCAGCCCGACAAACCGGCCGCCCTGGCCAATTTCATGCCGGACAGCACCGTATTCGTCGCAAAGCCGTATAATTGAAACGCGCCGCTGTTTTCGATCGTATCCCGCACGAAGAAGATAGAATCCCGCTCCGAACCCAGCGATACGACCGAGTTATCATCCGGGTCGATGAAAAACGGCTCATCCAACACCACCGTATCGTCCGTCGGGCGCGACAGGATACGACGGTATTGTCCCGCTCCCTTGCCTCCCGCAATGTACAGCATTAATTCTTCGGTATTGCCGGTCTTGTAGAACCCCTTTGGATCGCGCAGGGTAAATGTGACCCGATCCTCTGCCATGCGCACAGCGCCGTTATACCCACCGCTGCCGCCGTCTGTTGTCATGCTCTCCCGGTTATTACCAATGTGATCCTGCCAGCTTTGATCCGCCAAATACATCTTGTTGCCGGACACACCGTATGTGCTGTTGTACCAGCCCACACGCTCCACAATAGTCTTTTGTCCGACCATAGTAGACCAGCTATGCTTCTGTCGGATATCCTGCACCAGCAGATACTCACCCGAAATACCGATCGGCCGGTTAAACACATACAGCTCCAGATCGCCCAGCTGAACGTTCTCCGACTCACGGATCGACAGAAACGGCTTGCCCTGCTCTTCCACCAGCATATCCGCCACCGTAGACAACACGCCCGTTTGCGACGGCATCCCGCCATATTCATCGAAGGTGAAGCGGCAGCGCCGGACATAGATATTGCGGTATTCCTTTTTCTCGACTTTCCCGGCATCTCCCCGCAGAGAGCCCTGGATCTCGCGCGGGCTGGCCGCTCCGGCGGCCAGAAATGTTGTCACACGCGCCCCGGAAAACGTAATATCCTCGAGAGCCAAGTTCTGTGTGCCGTCAAACAGACAGTCGGGCAATTCCTTGTATTCCCAATCGAACGCCGTGAAATACACCAGCGTTTCTTCCGCCGAGTCGCCACGGATCACCGTATTCTCCGGGATCTGAAAACCACCCTTTGTCAGAAGATACCGTCCGCGCGGAAAATACACGACCCCGCCGCCGTTTTTCTCCGCCGCGGCCAGGGCATCCTGCAGCGCGGCATTGCAGCGCTGTGTGCCGTCGCTCACCGCACCGAAATCGGTCACATCGAACACCTTGCCCGGCCAGCTCTTGCGGGGCGACGGCGCGATCTCGATCGGATAGGGCTCGCTCCACGCCGTTTCACCGCCAAATCCGTTGTAATAGAGCACTTCATAGGTGCCGGTTTTGATGCTTTTCGGTACGGCAAACCGAACGGAATAAGCATCATACACCTGCTCCGCCTTCAGTTCCGTCAACTTACCGGTATCCTTGCGGCGCAGGAAGGCACGCACGTTTTCGCTGCGCTCACCGCCCGACAGGCAGGTTCCCTGTGCCCGCAGCCATCCGCCGGGCGTCGCGCTGCCGCCCTCATCGCCCTGCGCCCACTCAAGGATCGGTGCGTTGAGATAATAGAACACCGCCTTGCCATCCTCACCGAAACCGAACCGCACCGCCCAGACACCATCCTCGGCATCCACCGGAATAAGAAATTTGAGCGAATTTTCGGTTTGCTGCAACACCTTGGCGGTCACGGCCGCCCCGGACGACCATTCTGCCTCCGCCGAACCGGCCACAATTTCTTCGTCCGGCAGCTCCTTATAGCTTGTGCGATAGACATATTCCGGCTTTTTCGCCACGCGGCCTGTGTCCTCCATCCGATACAGCTCGACCGACCGGACACGGTCCAGATTCGCCCCGTGCACCATAGCTACATCACCCGGCTTTGTCCAGGTGTTTCCGGTATAATAGAGATACGGTTCCTCGATTGTGCTGGCGTGCAGCGCCACCCGTTCTGCCGGCGCGCTGTCCGCCTCGGCCGCCTGCCCGCCCGGCACGCAGCACAGCAGCAGCGCCGCGCACAAGGCTGCTGCCATTACCCGTTTTTTACCGTTCATGTCACTCACCTCCGTTTACTGTCTCGTTGAATTTACCCCCCAGCTGATTATCCGCTGTGCCGCCGAGACTGTCCTCGATCTCGGTTACCGTCAATTCCCCGATCCATAACGATACGTTCTCGGCGGAAAAGCCGTATTTCCCGTATAACACCGAATCGCCGCCGGAAACGCTCTGCCGCAAAAGCTCCTGCCCATCCAGGAACACAATCAGCCATTCATCCACCGCATCGACGGCGATTGTATGCGTCTGTCCGTCGGCAAGCGAGGAGGGCAGTGCGACACACGCCAATTCCTTTTCCTGTGAGGCGATACATTTGATCAGACGCAGCGTATCGGCATTTTCGATTTCGACCGCATAAAAGAACTTGCCGTAGAAGGTCGTTTCCCGCGCCCGGTGCAGCAGGCGTACACGACCGCCATCCGTACCGCTGTCATAGCGCAGCCCTACCTCCACCCGGTAATCGTAAAATGTGCTGCTCTTTCCGCCGATGATCTTCTCCGGTGCGCCGTCCGGGAGACTCCAGCCGCTGCCCGCTGCCGTTCCCACGTCAAAGCAGGTATTCTCTCCTTGAAACGTCCATTTTTTCAGCGACTTGCCATACGTATACGGCGACACCGGTTCCGCGCCCGTCTCCTTTGCCCGTCCTGCGCATCCACCCAGAAGCAGACACAGAACAACAAGCAGAATCGTCCATTGCCAAAGACCGTGTTTCATGCCGTTTCCTCCTCCGTGTTTTTGTGTGTAATCTCTATCCCGAACAACTGCACAGCGTTTCTGTACAGGATCCGCTCCAAACCCGCTCCGCCATCCGCCGTCCGCGCAAAATACGGCACATAGTACACCGGATCGGCATAGGTATCCGCTCCCGCAATCGGGCTATCCGTACCGAACAGAAGCTTATTCTCCAAACCGAGCGCACAGGCCCGCTCCACATCGTCGAACCTGACCCAGGCTGTATCGCCATACAGGTTTTCATACGCCCGCAACAATTCAAACGGATACTGTTTATCTCCGCTCAAAGAAAGATGCCCCATAATAATTTTTACATCCGGGAAACGGTCTGCAACCTTGGCTACACGCCGACAGGAGGAAAAAGCCGTTTCCTGCGTATGAACAAGCACCGGCAGACCGTACCGTCCGGCCATCTCCAGATACGGCACCACTTTTTCATCGTCAAACGGCAGGCCGGATATATCCGGATGGATCTTCAGCCCCTTGACGATGTCCTTTTCCCGCAGAAAAAGCTGCTCAAATTCCTCCGTGTACCCCCGTTCTGCGTTCGGTCGGCACCAAAGCAGCAGCCCAAGGCGGCTGCGATGCCGTCGCACGAAGGCCGCCGCCTCGGCATTGATCCGTACCTGCAGATCGGTTTGTCCGTCGCCGCGGGTCTGACTTTCACCGCATCGGATATCGGAAATCAACGCATAGTCGATCCCATAGCGCTCCATTGCGGCCAGCTGCATTTCCGGCGGCATGGTAAAATTCCCCGGCACAACGCCCATGTGGGTATGGATATCCAAGATCATGTGTGAACATCTCCTAATATTTCTAATCAAAGCATAACAAAAAATAGAGAAGTAGAAAATCTCACGATCATGACATTCTTTTGATTTCATGACATTTTTCGCCCATGAAAACAGCGGAGCATCCCACAGGGACACTCCGCCGCTCTCTTTATTCCTGCAATGCCGCCCACACCTGCCGGTTGGTGGCATAGGTCACATCCCTGCGCCCGGCCAGATGCTGTAAAAGCCGTTCAAACGACGCAAAATCATAGGGCGCACCCTTACGCGTCATCTCGTACGAATGCCCGTAAAGATAAAATACACCGGTCTCTTCCGCGGGCAAGGCCAAAAAGCGCTCCACAAGCTCCGGCACGCGCGCGTCATCGTAGCGACAGGTGGGATCCCACGCCAAAAATTCCTGCGGGACGTCAAAGTCATACGTACATGCTGTCGTACGGGCATAGCGAATGCCCATAGCCCGCAGCGCCGGGATGTGCGCAGACGTATAGCTGCCGCCCGGATACGCCAGACCGTCCACCGGGTAGCCGCACAGGTCAGACAGAACCCGGCAAGACTCCCCTACGCTGCCGGGCAGATCGTCGATGGAACACGTATGCGCCGCTGTATGGCTGGCCACCTCCATATCCCGGTAGGTTGTACGCAGCTCGTCCGAGGACACCCGTTCCACCGTTGTGTCCTCGCCATAGCGATGGAACAGACACTTCATCCCCAGCTGTCCGGAGATGAGAAAGAACGTAGCCCCCATCCCATACTGACGAAAAAGCTCGGCCAGACGCCGGTCATGTATCTCGCAATCGTCAAAGCCGAAGGTCAGATACTTTGCCATCGTTTATTCCTCCGCCGGGCCGCGCACAACCGTGACCGCATTGGTCGCCTGCATCCGCCCGTAGGGAATGGTGTCCACCGCACCGAGCGGTTCTCCGTTCAGCGTCACCGATCGGATGCGCGGACCGCTGTCGCACATCCGGATCGAAAACGTGCGCGCCCCGAAATGCAGGTTATCCAGCTGCATTTCCTCACCGGAATACGGATACAGCCGCATCCCGTCCCCATCAAAGCCGACTCCTACCACACCATGCACAACCGCATTGTAAAAACCGCGGATATTGTAGCCCTGCCATATACCGCTCATGGCGTTCCAGCAATCGAACGGAACATCTGCCCGGCCGCTGTAACAGTCGATCCCCTCCGGGATCATCAGCCGCTCGGACCAGTATTCCAGCCACCCGCAATACTGCCGGATCAATTGCGGGTGATCCAATCCGTTGATGAGGCGAATATAGAACTCACTCATCACCGCCCACCAGCAATGGAGCTGGTTGGCATCCGCGTCGTAGGCGGTGCTATTTTCGGGCAGCGGGCGCAACCCGGCCGGGCTGACCAACTCCCGCTCATAGAACCGCAGACATTCCTCCGCCCGCGGCCAGACCAGATCGCGGCAATCGTCGCTTTCCCATTTCACCGCATTATTGCTCAGCACACCGCGCTGCACACCGCTGCCGATCTCTGCCGAGGAATCAAAAAAGCCCGCCCGCTCGTTATACAGCACAGGATCAAAGTTCTTTTGCATCCGATCCCCGAACGCCTCGGCGGCGGCCGCCGTCCGGTCATCACCGACCGCTCGGGCGGTCCGCGCCATCGCCCGAATCGCGCAATAGGAAACCGTGTTATTGAATGTGCTGATATCCCGCCCGTTCTCGCCGATCAGTTCACGAAAATCGGGGTACAGCGACGTTCCGGAGCATAACCCGGTACGGTCGACCTCGGTCTCAACGATCCGATCAAACAGCCGCACCGCAAAGGGGTAGTACTTGCTCACATTTCCGCCGGCCATACGGTAGCGATCCAGCAGGGTCAGATACATCCCCTGTGCCGGAGCGGGGGCGGAGCCCTCACAACGCATATCCCGGTCGAAGGCGTGTGCGATGCCGCTCTCATCGGCATACTGCATAAAGCAGTCCAGCATCTGCTCAATGAAAGTAAGATCGCCCCAGTAGAAGCAGGCATCGCCGGATGTCATGCTGTCCCAGCCCCACACCCAGTAATGGCTGGACTGCGCCCGGATCGCCCCCGGCACGTCGGTGGCCTTCAGGGATTCGTGATACAGCGGCGCCAGCGCAAAAAACTGATTCAGCAACGGCCGACCGCTATGCAGCACCGGCGCCCGCTGGGCCACGGCGCGATACCGTTTGCATTGCGCATCCACGGCGGAATCGTAGTCGATGACCTTTCCGGTCAGGGACAGACAGACCGTCACCCCTTCATTGGTCGGTGCGAACGAGAGGGTATATTTGCGGTTTTTTTCGGTTTGCCGCAGTGTGAGCGGCCGATTCGCCGCAAAGGTCAAACCGCCGTCGTACCCCTCCTCCTGATAGGCAAAGCGCACAGTCCGTCCGTCGTTCTCCGGACACATCCATTTGCGCGGCAGACCGCGCAGGCGGATATCCGGCGTGTCGGAGTTATCCGGCACAAACAGAAATTCCTCATAGAACTGTACTTCAAACGCCCGGCACCCATTCGGCTGAAATCGAAAGAGAATGCACCCATCCGCCACAAAAAGTGAGAATTCACCACAGTCGGTTTCGGCTGTGTAGCCAAACGGCCATATCCGGCAGCGCCGCGGCATAATCTGTCGCCGCACACCATTCTGTACGACGAAAAAGCGCATTCCGCCCCAAAATCTCTGGCGACAAACAATGTAGCTGCCCTTGGAGCCTGCCGCAAAATGGTCGATCTGACCGATACCGTCGTCATCGACCTGCACCGCCAACCGCCCGTCGCAAAACCAGCGCGGCGCCCACGGCAGCCCCTTGTCGCTGACAATCTCTCCGGCGTTTACTTGATACTCATTCATGCATATACCCTCACTTCCGCAATGGCCGCCGGTGCATCGCCATGCATCAACTCAACCATTATGCGAATCGCATCGCACTGTACCTCCGGGTGCAGCGTGCATCGACGCTGGTGATTGTCCCGCACCCGCTCCTGCCGCACCACCGTCCCGCCAAGCAAGTACTCCACCGTAAAATCACGCGCGAGCGTGGCCGGGACGCCGGGATTCTGCCGCACATGATGCCAATGCGACAGGCTGATCATGATTTCCTCGGTCCAATCAGCACCGAAGGTCAGCAATAATGTTTTGACGGCGCAGGGCGTATCAAATTGAAGAGTGATCCACGGCTGTTTATCGTCTGCTCCGGCGCGCCAAAGATTGCTGATCTCCCCTTCGGGGCGGGCAATCCCGTTGATCACATTTTCCGCCGGCGCCCCCGGCTCATATGAACTGGCAACAGTCGTGGCATGCCGGGCGAGATCGTTTTCATCGGTGTTCCGCACGCCGGGAATGTAGCAGCCGTTTTTCAGCAATTCCTGTTGCAGCCGCGCCACATCAACCGCACGCGGCAATACATCCGTCTGCACAGCCAAAGCCGCCGCCACACCGCAAGCCTCTCCTTCCACGGCGCAGGTGGCCATGACCCGCGAGGAAGAAAATGCCCGGTGCGAAGCGCTCAGAATGCGCCCGCCGATATACAGGTTCTCCACATCCCGCGCATAGATCGACCGATACGGGATCGTGTAGATTCCGTCGAACAGCACAGCCTTATCCTCGTTCTGCGGTCGATTATGGATAAATGCGTAAAATCCCTCCGGCCGGTGAGAATCCAAATGCCAGCCGCCGTATGCAATCGCATCGGGAAACCGGCGATTCTCCAGCACATCGTTCTCCGTCAGTACATAGTCTCCGATAATTCTTCGGCTCTCCCGCTTGGCAGGCAGAAAGGAAACCCAGTCAAGGTATAAACTCTCCGCTTCCTTTTTCCTGGCGGAATGATTCTTGATGTAGTCCCAAATTCCAAACAGGATCCGCAGCATCTCGTCGCGCGTCAGCTCGGCATCCGCCACACAATCCAGTTCTGTTCCGCCAAGCTCCAGCCACCAATAACCGCTGGTAATCTCGACCCACGACTGCCTTTTTGCCCAGTCCGCCTGTGCATAATCATACGCCCACTCCGGGCGCACAAACGGTACCGGATGCCCGGCATCCAAACTGCGAAATTGAATGGAATTGCCCATCGTCACCCGATCCGCATGCTCAACCGCATTCGGCTCCCCAAACTGCTCCCGGCTCTCGCGACCGAGCATAAACCCGGCGCCTGCTTTGAAGGCAACAGAACCGTCGCCGGTGCAATCAATAAAGATTTTTGCCGAAAAACGCAGCGCTTTTTCGGTTGTGCTCTGTTCACCGATAACGGCGCAGATTCGCGCACCATCCATTTCCACACGGCGAATATAGGTATTCAGGTATAACGTCAGCGTCGGCTCGTTGCGCACAACTTCCCAAAGTAATGTGTCGAACAATCCGTAGGAATGCTCCGGGTTCCGGTATTTATTTTCCAGCAGAATCTCCTCGATCAGGCCGGTTTCCCGCAGATTCTTCCGTTTTCCGTGCCGTGTGGCCCCGACAATGTGCATACGCACCTCGCTGGAGGCATTGCCGCCCAGCACCGGGCGGTCCTGTACCAGTGCCACCCGGCAGCCGCGTCTGGCCGCCGCCAGCGCCGCACAGATCCCGGACATCCCGCCGCCGACCACCACGATATCCTCGTATACCTCATCCATCGGCATATCTCTCCTTTCCATCCGTTCCGGTGTGCCGCCTCACAGGCAAAGCACCACCAACGATACAACACCACCGACCAGACCAATGATCTGCCTGCGGGATACCCGCTCCTTGAAGATCACCACTGCGCAAAGGGAACTAAGCACGATCGCACTGCCGTTGAGCAACGAGAAATAAATCTGACTGGGAAGCATACCGGACAGCTTTAACCCCCAATAATTCATGATGAATGAAAACAGCCCCGAAAGCAGCACAGGCACTATTACGCGGCGTTCCGGGCGGATCGTGACCGCACTGCGCCGCGATGCGATCCATGCGTAGACAAACGATAGCAGAAAGGAACACGCCAAAAATCCAAACAGCTCATTCTTGTGCGAGGAGAACTGATGAATCTTTTGCAAAACGCCGATACCGCCCATAGAGAAAAAAGCCACTACACAAGCCCACAGCCACGGCCCGTTTGTCGAGCGGCCGTTGCCCTTGCCCCAATCCAGTGAGAAAAACAAAAACACGATCAACGCCACCGTAGCGATCAGTTTTTCGATGCGCAGCGGCTCGCCGAACCATACCACGCCCGCCAAGGACGGAATAATCATGGACGATGTGGTGATCAGAACGGTCATATGCATCGGACCGGCCGCCAGCGCTTTGATCTTACAAACACCTGCCAGCACGGTGAGCAGTCCAAAGACCGATCCAAGCACCAGGCTGTATAAGGAAATCGGTCTGCCGATCGCCAGAGCCGCAAAAGCCGCAACGCAAACCACATAGGTATACGCATTAAAACGGTATACATCGGCACCCGTTTTAAGCACCCGGATGCCCAAGGCATTTTGCAGTGCGTTTTGCAGCACCACCACAGCTATATCGGAAAACAACAGAAGGTATCCCACCTGTACAGCCCCTTTCCGACGACCGGCTCACCCAATCGGAGTGAGCGAATATAGCCGCTGTCCAAATTTCCGATAACGGGCATAACGCTCCGCATACTGCGCAACGTGCTGCGGCTGCGGCCTGGCGACAACGCTCTTACGGACAATCCGCCGTGCCGCCACTTCTACCGTGGGATACTCCCCGCAGCCAACCATTGCAAGCATCGCTGCCCCGAAACTCGGACCCTGCTCCGTTTCGGGTAGCGCGACCGGCAGTTCCAGCACATCGGACAGAATCTGCCGCCATGCCGCACTTTTGGCTCCACCGCCACATAGTGTGGCTGCCGAAAGAGCTGCTCCATCCGCCTGCGCAACCGCCAAGCAGTCGCGCAGGGCAAATGCCACACCCTCCATCACGGCGCGGCTCATCTGTGCACGCGTTGTGTCCGCCGAAAGACCGAGAAACGCTCCGCGCAGCGAGGTATCATTATACGGACAGCGCTCTCCCATCAAATATGGCAGGAATACCACATCACCGGTATCAACCGCAGCAATTCTCGCCTCGTCGGCGGCATAATCGTCCGTTCCCAACACTTCCTCCAGCCACCAACGGCGACAGGAAGCAGCCGACAGAATGCAACCCATCCGATGATAACGCCCATTGGCATGCGCAAAGCTGTGCAGCGCATTCTCCGGATCTACAGAAAAGCGATCCTCCGGAAGAAACAGTGTCCCGCTCGTTCCCAAGCTGATGCTGCACGTCCCATCTTCCACCGTACCGGTACCGACAGCTGCGGCGGCATTATCGCCTGCTCCGGCACAAACCGTCGCCTGTGGCAGGTTGAAACGCGGCAAGGCCAAACCGATCGGTGCAAAGCTCTCATGCAGCGGCGGCAGCCATTCTTCACTGATACCGCAAATCCGACACATCTCTGCCGACCAACAGCGGTGCTCCACGTCAAGCAGCAATGTCCCGGAGGCATCGGAATAGTCTGAAGAAAGCTTACCCGTCAACTGATAGACCAGATAATCCTTCGGTAGCATCACCCTGGCGATCCGCGCATAGTTTTCCGGCTCATTTTCCCGCAACCACAGCAGCTTCGGTAAGGTAAATCCTGCAAATGCGATGTTGCCGGTCAGTGCGGACAGCCGCGCACGGCCGATTGTTTCATTCAACCAGGCAGTTTGCTTTTCCGTTCGGCCGTCATTCCACAGGATGCAGGGTCGGATGACCCGCCCCTCCGCATCCAGCGCGACCAACCCGTGCATCTGTCCGCCGACAGCGATGCCGCGCACTTCTTCGGCATAACCGTCCGCCAGTGTATGGAGCACCCGCCCCATAGCGCACTCCCAATCCGCAGGGTTCTGCTCGCTCCAGCCCGGTTGCGGATACCGCACGGCATAGCTTTCCGCCGCCTCGCGCAGGATGTGCCCCTCACGGTCAACGAGCAGCCCCTTGAGCGAGGACGTACCCAAATCCAAACCGATATACAGCCCCATCCTCACACCCCAAACATAATCGTGTTGACGATGCTCTGTAGCCCTTCCTGGTCACCGCTGCCCGGCAATGCGGGCGAACCCATCGTATCGGCATAGGCAGCCAACTCCTCCAGCGTAACCGTTCTGTCTGCAATCTTTTTGCCGATACCGGTGGTGTAGCTTGCATACCGAGCCTTGACAAAAGCATCCAGACGTCCGTCCTCCAGGATTCGAGCGGCATTGCGCAGACCGAGGGCAAACGTATCCATCCCCAGAATAAACCCTTTGAACAAATCTTCGGAAGTATAGCTCGGACGGCGGTTCTTGGCATCGAAATTCAATCCGCCGGTCAGCCCGCCCGCGCGCAGCACCTCCAGCATCGCAAACGTCGCCGCATACGCGTCAAACGGGAATTCATCCGTGTCCCATCCCAGCTGAGGGTCGCCCTGGTTGGCGTCAATGCTGCCGAGCATCCCGTTCATCGCCGCAATCCGCAGTTCATGCTCAAAGGTGTGTCCGGCAAGAGTGGCATGATTGGCTTCAATATTCAGCTTAAAATCCTTATCCAATCCGTATTGACGCAAAAATCCAATCGCCGTCGCTGCATCGTAGTCATACTGATGCTTCATCGGCTCTTTCGGCTTCGGCTCGATATAAAAATCACCTGTAAAACCGATCTTTCGGCCGTAGTCAACAGCCATATGCATTAAGCGGGCAATGTTGTCCTGCTCAAATCGGACATCGGTATTCAGTAGCGTTTCATATCCCTCACGGCCGCCCCAAAACACATAGCCTCGCCCACCGAGTTTTACCGTGAGATCCAGCGCTTTTTTCACCTGTGCCGCTGCAAACGCAAACACATCCGCCGAATTCGTTGATCCCGCGCCATTCATATAGCGCGGATGGCCGAACATATTCGCCGTGCCCCACAGGCAACGGATCCCGGTCTCCTGCATTTTTCCCAAAATCCGATCGGTGATCTCATCCAGACGGCGGTTTGTTTCACGGATATTCTCCGCCTCCGGCACCAAATCCACATCGTGGAAGCAGAAATACCGGATCCCGAGCTTCTGCATCAATTCAAAGCCCGCCTCCACCTTGGCATATGCGTGCTCCATCGTCCCCGGCGCACAGCCAAAGCTCTTATCCGCCGTGCCGCGGCCAAACATATCCACACCGTTCGCACCCAAAGCGTGCCACCACGCCATGGCAAACGGCAGATGCTCCTTCATGGGTTTACCAAGAACGAGTGCATCCGGATTGTAAAACTTAAACGCCATGGGATCACGGCTCTGCGGCCCCTGATACACAATTTTGCCGATACCTTCAAAAAACTCTTTCATAGATGCTCCCTTCATTTTCATTGCCGCACGATCAGACACAGATCCCCTACGGCGTTACGTTTTCCCGGATCGACACTATCGGAACAGTCGATTTCGGTCTCCACATTCTCAAATACATTATCCGTGATGTATGTGCCGTCGCCATCGACCGACACCCCGACACCCGTGAATGCGCCGCCAATCCGGTTACTCTGTACAATTGCTCCGTTCCACGGATCACACCGGAATTTATTGGGGCCGGACAGCCGGATACAGTACCCATCCTCGAATACATTGCGACGCACAAGAACATCCTTTTGCAGATTTGTCGTCGCCCCGTTGCCCAACAAAAACAAACCGTATTCCGGCCGATCTCCACCGGAATATGTGTCCTTGAACATCCCCAGACGGTCAAAATAGGTGTTGTCCGAAAATCGGTTGGCGCAGAATGAATTGTACCAGTTGGGCTGTAATGAGCTATATACATAGTATCCACGCGACACAATGCCCTTGACCTTTTTCATCTGTTGACTATCGACCACGGTATTGAGCTGCGTACCATAAAATTGGAGCACTGACCCGTTTTGATACTGGTTGCTAAAGAAGATCATATTGGAGCGAGGCATAAAGATCACGACTTTAGTTTCGCCGCTTACGGGTGCGACCGTGAAGGCATCCGACAAAACGATCTCATCACCACTATTTCCCACAATCCGACGTGCCTGTCCCGCTCCGGCGCCTTCCAACAACAAAAGCTGCATCCCGACAAGACTACCGTCCGGAAAGGCGTATTTCAGACGATACCGTCTACCCTCATCATCCAATGCCCAGACAAACACATTACCGTCAAATGAACCGTAAATGCCGTGCCCGTCCGTTGTCATCAGCTCGCGGTTGTTTGTCAACTGGTTTTCGGTGATATTATGGGCATAAAACACGCGATCGCCGTTCACCCCTGTACAGCATTGGTAGCGGTTATGCAGGAACATTGCATTGATACACGAGGAAGTCGCCCCCGATATCGCGCCAAAATCCGTGTGCTCCAACAATACGTTGTGGCAGCCGAACAGTTGGTGTGCACCAAGTCCCTCACTACGCACACGCAGATGGGAGAAGGTCAGATCCTCGCATCCGGAAAAGCTCAGCACAAGTGCCGGTGTGTGTGAATACGCATGATACCAGAAGCTCAGCTCGTTGCTGATCGCGCGATAGAGCTCCGATGCCGTGTATTCTTCGCCCTTGCACAGGGTATTCGTCGGCCCGCCAGCATAGATTTCAAACACGACTGAGCACCGCTCAATACGGATGCCGCGGGCATTTTGTGCCCCAAACAGCGCCCGAACCCGCGAACCGCTGAAATCCATGTCATGGATGTACACGTTGCCGTGCAGGCCGATCATCCTTTCCGGCAATTCGCCGAGATCCCACAGAAACGGCAAAAAGCCCAGAGAGGTCTTTGTCTGTCCGTCACCACGAATTTCCACATTCTGCGGAATGTCCAGCGGAAAAGCCAACGTATAATTGCCCTGCGGGAAATACAGCACGCCGCCGCCATTCTCCCGTACCGCCTGTACCGCTTTCAGGATTGCAGCGGTATCGTTGTGCCATGCGCCGATGCCCTTTGCACCGTAATCGCACACATTGAAAACCTCTTTCGGCCACAGGCTCTCCGGCGTGGGTGCAACGGTAAAGCGCCGCGGCTCCGCCCAGCACCGGCCATCTCCGAATCCGTTATGCACCGTGATCTCGTAGTCGCCGCACGGCATATTCTCCGGCAGACGGAAGGTCAGCATATACGGCGAATCCTGTTCCGCGGGAAGCAGAATAAATGTCCCATTCTCATTCTTCAGGCACAGCCGCGGTGCATACGGCGCACCCGGCGGGCAAAGACAGGGACCGGCCACCCGCAGCAAACCACCCGGCGCGGTGCTATCTCCGGCATCGCCCAGCACCGTTTGCAGCACGGGCAAATTCAGAATCTCAGTTCCGAGCAGTCGATCGCCGCCGTACAGCATCACGCGATAAATACCATTCTTCTGTGGCAGTGCAAATTTGACCGCATCCGCCGTTTTCTGTACAATCGGCACCTCGACCCCTTTGCCCGCGTCTGCATCCGCGCAGACAATGTGCGCAGACCGATAAGCCGTATGATCATAATAAGTCTGTCGGATAAAGACCGACTCCCGGGGTTCCTTATCGGCAAACCTCTCTACACAAACACGGTCGACCTCACGACCAACCTGCTCGCCGGAGAGCACCGCGATGTCGCCCTGTTCCTGCCAAGTATTGCCTCGGTAAAAGACTTTCATATTGCTACCCTCCTCAGCCGTGATCCGGCGCAGTCCAGAAAGCGCCGTCGGTATAGCTATAACAGAAATCTTCCGGCGCCGGATCGTCCCAGCCACCGCCAATCAGATTATCGTACGCACCGTTCGGGTCATACAGCTCCGTCACTTCGATCTGCCCGATATACACGTCGGTCGCCGCATCCGTCATCAGGCCGATATTGCCGATCCCGCAAATGAATACGTTTTCATCGGTATAGCTCAAGACCGCTTCACCGTCCCAGAACACCGTAACCTGCTGATCGAGCGCCTCAATCCGCAGCGTGTGCCAGACATCCGGCTGCTCTGCGTAGGAAATTGCCGTTCTCGCCACCGGACCGCCCAGTTGAGCCACCCCGGCAAACGTGCGATGAATCTGTATCTCGTTGCCGTTAGCTAAAGCGACGCCGTAGCCGAACGCCCCATAGCACGCCGTTTCTCTGTGACGTACCCAGAAAGCGACCCGACCCTGGGGCCGATTCGGGAACATGACCCGGACCGTCATAGCATAATCTGCCCACCGGGCATTGCCGGCAAAATGCTTGCCGGGCATATGTTTTTTATGCCAGGCGTACACCGTATGTGCGCCATCCTGCACAGCAACGATGTTTGCCCCCTTTACACCGCTCCAGAACAGCGATGCGTCCGGGTCCGTCTCCAAATCGCCGCCGTCATATCGTTCACAGAACAGCTGTCCGTCCGCCTTTTCCGGCAGATCGACCGCCGCCGCGGCCGACGGCACATCCCCGCAGACGCACCGCGAACCGTAACCGCTGACCCATGCTTCCGTAAACGCGGTTCCGTCGCCGGAATAAGCAACAACCCCGGTCAACACCTGCTGCGGCAGATCAATGCGGATCAGACTGTCGGGCGAGACCGCTTTCCAATCCGAATCGTCCGCTTGACGGTAAAACGCAAGAATATACCCTCCACGCACCTTCAAACGGAGATCAACAGGCAATTTCACATCTCCGGCATTGCCTGCCGCATAGCTGTGGCAGGAATCGCAGCCGTCACGCTCCCGCAGCATGATTCGGATCGCCTGTCGCCGCACAACCAGCGCCACGCTGGCGGAATCGTCATGCACCCGCGGACCGGAACGGATCATCACGCCGACAGAAGCGTTGTTTGTTGGCAGCATTGCCTCCTCGATCCGCGCCGTGACCGTCAGAGCATCCCGTTCATACCCGGAAAATGGGATCGGTCCATCCTCATGGACAAAGGTTATATGATCCCGTGGACTCCAGCTGTCTTTTGCATTCGTCCGGATCCGGATCGAACCGTCCCGCTGCTCCACCTCAGACCGTATGTCTTCGGCACTGTTGTACACATTCATTACTGTTCCCCCTTATCTATTTCGGGCACAATCCGCTTTTCCGTCACGTATCCGTTTTTCCAGCGCATATCCAGCACCTGCCCGCCCGGCAGGTGATATCCATACAGGGCGCCGCTTTGCCACTCGTGCGGCAAGGCCGGCAGCAGGCGCACTCCATCCTTCTCCGCCCGCACAAGCATCGCCAGAATCCCGCTGCAGGCGCCCATATTGCCATCGATTTGAAACGGCGGGTGCGCACACAAAAGCGAGCAGTAGCTGCCACCCGGTTCCTCTCTGGCTGTCCATGGTGCAATCGGGCGGAGCTGTCGTTTGAGCAGCCGCAACGCGTGATCGCCGTCACCGAGACGTGCCCACAGACCTATTTTCCATGCCATGCTCCAGCCCGTCCCCTCGTCCCCGCGCTTTTCCAGCGAGCGGCGGCAGGCCGCCAGCAATACCGGATCCTCGTCCGTGATCTGCCGGGACGGATACAAACCATACAGGTGCGACACATGGCGGTGGTGCGGCTCCGCTTCCGTTCGCTCCATCCGCCATTCACACAGAGTGCCGTCAGCACAAACCCGGTACGGCGCCAGCTGAGCTTTCGTTTTGCGCCAGTTGGACACGTCCGTGTTCAATAGTTCTCCGGCCTCAATGGCATCCTCCAGCACATCCCGCACGATCGCCGTAGAAATCTGCGTACCGGTATCCAGCGCACACTCGTCAGCGCCGTCTAAATAGACATTTTCCGGAGAGGTGGAGGGACACACGACCAGTTCGCCGTCGCACGCGCACAGGATCTCACAGCAAAACTCGGCCCCATCGCGTACCACAGGCCACAGTTCCCGCAACACGGCTTTATCTCCAGTGTGCCGGTAGAATTCCATGCCCATATGCGACAGCCACCCGCCGGCCAGCGGAAAATAAGCCCATTTCGCGCTATCCGGCAAACGGTTGCTGCTGGGATGTGTCACACGCCACAGGTCGGTTGCGTGGTGACAGGTAAAGCCGGGTGCCCCATAATACTGCATTGCCGTATGCCGTCCGGCCTCGTGCAGCTCCCGCAGCAGCCGCAAAAACGGCTCATAGCACTCCTCCAGCCCTGCGGCAAGCGTAGGCCAATAATTCATTTCGGTGTTGATATTGAGCGTGTAGTTCGAGGACCACGGCGGCAGCCGCTGCTCATTCCAAATCCCCTGCAGATTCATCGGCTGTGTACCGGGGCGGGACGCCGCGATCGTCAGATAGCGGCCGAAATGGAATAACAGCGCATACAATGCCGGATCTTTTTTGCCCGCGGCAAGCAGCCGAAGCCGCTCATCGGTCGGCTGTGCGCTGTTCCGGCTGATTCCAAGATCCAGTTCGGTGCGATCATACAGCCGTCGGTGCTCTGCCACGGCGTCCCGTCGCAAAGCCTCGTACCCCTTCTCGGCCGCCAAAGTAAGATCGTGCGTGCACGGCTCCCGATAGGGGACGCCGTCCGTCACCGGATGGCGAAATGCTCCCGCGAAACTCGTGCGCACCGCAAACAGCAATGTGACCGCATCGGCCCGCCGCACATGCAGCCCCTGCGCATCGGTATCCAGACTGCCCCCCTCGGCGTAAGCCTTCAGCTCTGCCCGATAACCGACGCCCTTGCGGGCATCGTCCTCAGAATAATACAGATCCTCTGTCGAATCAGGCGCTTCGCCACATCTCACAAGGCATATCGGACAATTCCCGTCCAGCCAAAGCCCCTCTGCCGTCTGACCGCTTTCGCAGCGCAGCGCGCCCTCCAGCTGTGCATCGAATGTCAGCGCCCCCGGGCGGTCAGTGGTCAGCCGAATCACCAGCACCTGATCAGGCACGCTGATAAAGCACTCCCGACGGTACCGCACCTCTCCGATGGTGTACGCAACCGTATGGATCCCCATATCCAGCCGCAGCTCGCGTCGATATTCGCTCACATCGCTGCTATGCCCCATCGCAAGATGCACAGTGCCCAGCGGCAGGTACATCTGCACCAGAAAGTTGCCGAACTCTCGCTCGAGCAATTTTTGTGCCCGACCAAGCTCTCCCTGCAAGGAAAGCTCACGCGCCCGGTGATAGACCGCTGTATACTCACCGTCGGGAACGCGCGGATAGCCGCTCCACAGAGTATCCTCGTTGAGACCGATCCGCTCCCGGCACACGTCCCCAAAGATCATCGCACCGATCCGTCCGTTGCCCAGGGGCATTGCCTCGTGCCAATGCGCTGCCGGCTGCGTATACCACAGCCGATGCGCATCCACCGAACCTTTCATTTCATCTCTCCTTCAGCATCTGCCTCAGGTGCTCTTCGATCAGCCGCACAGCCGTCCGTGCGGCCGCCTGCTGAGGGGTATATTCCGCCAGCAGGAAGGCATGATCGGTGTCCGGCAGCCAAATCAGCTCGCTCGGTCGTCCGGTCTCCAGCATTGTCCGGTGGAAATCCGCCGATTGCTGCGGCGGCACACAGCTGTCGCTGTCTCCGTGCAGCAATAAAACCGGCGGTGTATCCGCCCCGATATGGCGCACAGGCGACAGCGCGCATTCCCGTTCCCCGTCCGTTAACGCCCGCAGCAGCGCACAATCGGTGCTGTGCGGCACGGCCTTGTGCCAATGACCGGTCAGCGCAGTAATCGCGTTGACCAGCACCCCGGCGCGGAAATGAATCGGCAGCGATTCATACGGAAAGGTCAGCAGCGCCGCAGCCAAATAACCGCCGGCTGATTCGCCCAGCACCGCCACGCGGTCGGTATCCAGCCCGAACGCCGCACCCCGTCCGGCGATATAGCGCACCGCATCCGCACAGTCCCCGTACAAATCGGTCAGCTGATAGCCCGCGGTCTGTGCATTATCCCGCGCCATACGGTAGTCGATGCTGACTGCGAGGATTCCCCGCTCAGCCAAATAGCGGCCCAAAAAGCCCAGATAGTCACCGCTCCATGTGGCTTGATCGAGGAATATCTTGCGCCCCTGCCATCCGCCGCCGTGAATCAAAATCACCCCCGGATAACGCTTGTGCGCATCGGGCTGCGGCAAATACCATGCCGCCCGCAATTTTTCTTCACCCACGGTTTTATAGACTTCGGTGATGTCGCCGCTGTGCCGCATACAGTAAGGGGAAAGATCCAGTGGTTTATCATCCAGTGGGTACCTGTATTCATGCTCCATATCCGTCTCCCTCTTTTCAGTCGAGCGCCGCATCGACCGGTGCGATACGACGCCAGCAGGGCGTCCCGTCATCCCAAGGACGAAAACACCGATCCACCCGTGCCGAGATATCCGCCGGACGGCTGTGAGTATCCAGCTTTCCGAGATAGTCTGCCGTATCGCGCTCGTTCGGTCTCTCACCGTACATAATTACCCGGTCACCCAGCAGAAAAATCAGAGAAAACTTATTCTGCAGCAGCCGCGGACGTTCTTCCTGCAATAGATAATGATAGTGAACATATGCGGTCACACATTCCGGACGAAGCCGTGCCTCGCACATTTCCGGTTGCCGATCCGGGTACTTACGTACCCAGTGCTCAGCCGATTGCGGGGCTGAATAGTGAAATACATCCGTCATGCGCTGCCAGTGCGATCCGTCCGGATAGGGCAGCAATTCTCCCTCGACCAGCATGTCCGGCTGAATGTCCTCCATGTCGCTCTCGGCGTACAGATACCGCCGCTGCCCGGACGAAAACAATGCGATATTGCGGACCCCATCCGTACGCCGCACCCGCAGCGCACCATTGCCAAAGCCAAGGAAAGCATAGCGTACAATCAAGCTCATCCCTCCATCATGTGCCGCACCAGCTGCTTGAGCATGCCGATCCCGGCCGGATCATCCGTCAGTTTCAACGTACACACGGCCGTGCGGTCTCCGACCCGCAGAAGATATCCCTGCAACCGGGCATTGAAACGTGTTTTCACCGAACCCGTCTGCTCCTTAATCGCATTGGGATCCTGCACGACGCTCTCAGTCTCGGCAATCGGCGGCAGCTTTGAAACGGAGCAAACCACCGGTGCAACCTTTTCGCCGAACAACGCCCGAATCTTCTGGGGCTCCAGAATTCTGGCCGATTGGATCAGTCCGTAGAAATGCAGGTCACAGAAGCCTTCATGCGGGAAATCGCCGAGCAGCGGGTCCGGTTTAATCAATGTGACCAAATCGCCCTTATCCCACCCGGCACGAAAACTGGTATAGAATCGTCCGGTATCCCGGTCGCCCAATTCACGACAGATCGGCGGAAGCATCCAGTCCTCCGGCAGGGCGCCCCCGTCAACCAGCAGCACACGGCTGCCATTCCGGATGCACGCCGCCACCGTATCGTCATAGCGGTCGGCAATCAACAGAATCTTCTCCCGAGCCGCAGCCGTTTTGACAAGCTGCGGATCCCGCCAGCTGCGACAGCCGATCACCGCCGAATCCACGGAGGACAGACGCTGTGCACACGGAAAGACGCGCTTGATCGCCCGGAACAGCGTAATGTCCTCAACGTACAGATCTATCTCGGTATCCTCCGCCGCCGTATCGAACGCCCATAACGGCCAACGGTTCTCGGCGAGTACACGCCCGTCCTGTATCAAACGCGCCTGCAACCACAGCTTTTTTCCGGCATGGGCCGACGGCACAGCAAAGCACAATTCCACCTGCTCGAACGTTTCGCCCGGCGCGGTACGGCTGTGCCGCCGCACCTCCGCAATCGTCTCATCGCCATCCAGCAGCACGGCGCACAGCTCCCCGTCGGCAATTGCGGTCGAAAAATTCGATACCGTGATCCGGATTCGCTGCTCTACACCGCATGGGAACGCCCGATTATGAAAGCCACGATCCATCAGCAACGCGATCTCGGCATTACAGCCGGCGGCAAAGCTCTGCTCCTCTCCGTTCGTATGGATACCCAGATCATCCGAAAGCCCGGCATTCGCTCCGCAACGGCGGAAAAATGTCCAGTGCGCATACCCACTCACATAGGGCTGCCGTCTGGCCTCTTCCAGAATGATGCGCGTGAACAGATTGGATGCCCGGCGGGAATTCTCAATCAGCTGCGGCTCATCTGCTGCCATGCCATTCTCCACTAAAAAGCGGTGGCTCTGCGTGGCATGATCCGGCTTTATTCCTCCCGGAACGGTCGTGTCCCGCTCTTCCTCCAAGCTCGGCCATACGCCAAACTTGCCGTATTCATGGACGATACACGCCTTTCCGCCGGTCGTTTGCCCGATCGCCGCCCACGGAATGTCGGTCAAGCCATCATATGCCCAAAGAAAGTTTTCACTCCATAAATGGGGAGTCTCCACATCGTTCGGCAGCTCCGGCAATTCGCCCTGCATACCGAATGCAATCAAACCCAGCTGATCATCGGTATTTTCTTTGATGATCCGGTAAGCCATCCGCGCACGATTGCATTCGATCCGGCTGTCTACCATCAGCTGAGAGCCCTCGTTGCCGATGCAATACATCACCACCGACGGGTGCCTACGACTCTGGCGGATGAACCGTCGCCACATCTCCATCCCCAACTCGATCGGTGTGGTCTTATTGAAATTGGACACCAATCCGAACTCCACGTCCAGCATAATCCCCATTTCGTCGGCCACATCCATTTCCGCCTCCGTCGGTACGTGCGTGTGACAACGGTAAAAATTGAAACCATACCGTTTCAACGCACTATACCGCGCCCGGAGGATCGACCGATCGCTGAGCGGTGCGATCGTGGGCGAATAATACTCTGATCCGGTTCCCTTGAAGAATGTCGGCTGTCCGTCCACCAGGATGCGTCCGCCGGCCGTTTCGATCCGGCGCAGACCGGTGCGATAGGCCTCTTCGGCCACAGAGCCGTCCGCAGCCGCAAATGTCTGTTCCACCGTGAAAAGCTCGCGCGCGCGGTAGCTCCATCGCGGCAATCCCTCCGCCGGAATCTCCACGGAGAAGTCTGTCGCTCCCCCGGCATCAACCGACAGTCGCGTTCTTCGCTCCTGTCCGCCGACGCGCACCGTCAGCACCCCGTCGCAAGCCGGTCCAACGTTGTGCACCGTGCCTTCGGCAAAGACCTTTCCTCCGCGGCAAGCGAGGTAGCCGTCGGAAAAATGCGCCGCACTGCCAATCTCGATGCAGCTGTCGCCGTAGATACCGGACCAGTCCATCCCCGCGAAGCGCATTCCGGTGATCAGTGTGGCGTACTGCTCCGTGATCGCCACGGTCACGCGGTTCACACCCGCCGTGACCCGGCCTGTGATATCCGCCACATACCGGCACACGGCGAAAATGCTCTTGCCTATGTACTGCCCATTTACCCAGATATGGGCCGACGGTCCCACACCGCCCAGAATCAAGCGGCAGTGTACCTGTGCCGTCAGCTGCGGCAGTTCAACCGTTCTCTCCATGAAAAACATGCCATTGTATCCGTTTCGCATATCGTTATGCGGGGGATACATCTCAGCCAGTTCATCCAGCTGTTGGATACAGCCCGGTACGGCCACCTCATACTCCGCCCGGATCGGCGCGACTGCCCAATTCTCCGCCAGACCGTTTTCTTCCGGATCCGTCCGCACAAGCCAGCGGCCGTTCAGGTCTATCTTCGGCATCTCACGATCTCCTTTCGCAGTCGATCACCACATGGATATGCCCGGCGGGCGAAGCATTGCGCAGATCGAAGGCCTGCTGTATTTCCTCCAGCGGGAAGATATCCGTAATCATCTCCGACGTGTTCACCAGTCCATCCATGACCATCTGGATCCCCTCCTGGAAATAGCGGCGCATATCAATGTCCCGCCGCGGCTCGGTCAGATAGAATTCCAATCGTTTGCGGTGTGCACGGAAAAAGTCGATTGGCTTACGGCAAACACCAATGCAGCCATACAGCACGATCCGCGCGCACATAGCCGCACACTCGATTGCATCCACCACGCCGTCTCCCTCAAGCAGACAAGGGATCACCACGTCGAACCCATCCGGAAAATCCGCCCGTGCCTGATCCATCGTCGGCTCATCCTTGCTGCCGAGAAGATACGTGTGGGTCGCGCCGTATTTGCGGGCAAGCTCCAGTTTTGCCGGGTCCAGATCGGTGCACACCAGATTCTTCGGGCTGAACTGCGCCACGACCTGCGTCATAATCAACCCGCTTACCCCCTGCCCCATGATCAGCACGTTTTTCGTTTGATCAATCTTGCCCAGTTCGGCGGCATGGATGATCCCCGGAAGCACCTCGATCGGACTGATCTCCAACATCGGAAAATCCGGCGGCAGCACCTTGACATTGAACGGCTTGCATACTATGTATTCGGCATAAGCCCCCCAAACATAGCGGCACGTCACCTTGTCACCGACCTTTAATCCGATGACCTGTGCGCCCACCATGTCAATCGTACCGGATACCTCATGTCCCAGCCTTGCCGGCGTCGACACAAACTCCGGCGAGCGCGTACCGCGGTATGCCTCCAGATCGGAGCCACAGATCCCCACCCATTTGATCTTGATGCGCACCTCGTCCGCCGCCGGCAGCGGAATTCTGGCATCGCGTAGGGTCATACGGTGCGGTTCCTCCAGCACGGCTACCTTTTGCGTATCCGAACCTTCATGGTCGGTGAACTGCAGATCGGCCATTGCCATTTTCGTTGCCATCAGAAAACGACCTCCATTTTTTGTTTGTGCCTTTATTATAACTGGCTTATGCAATTTTTACGATTGTAATATAATGACATCCTTTTGAAATCATGACATTTTATCTCCACGATCCTTTTCGGGGACAACTATGGCGTTCCTCTACCTATTCTTCTGTTCACAGCACCGTTCAATAAAAGTGGACACCATGTCGGCAAAAATCGAATCGCCGTTTTGATCAAATTCCCCCACATACGAACAATGCCCGCTATTCTCGACACAGCGGAAAAACACCCTGCTCATATCATGTCCGCAGCAGGCTATGGTGGAGAGCATAAGCTGCATTTGTTCCGGGCGGTTTTTCATATCGTGGTCACTCACCACAAATTCCATCGGCGCATAGTCCCGGGTGCTATCGACAAAAAACAGCGGTGCCGCCTCGTCCACCACCACCCGTTTGGGATCCGTTCCACGCTCTTTAAGCACATTGAAATGCACGGTCGGCTGCCCTGCATCAAAGAAATAGCCGGATATTGCATCGGCGTCGATCCCGTGTATCCCCAGGTATTTTTTATCAAAGCACAGCATCTGCGCTAAATACCCTCCGGCGGAGCTGCCACCGATGAACAGCTTGTTCCCCACTCCATGGGAAGAAAGGTGATTTTTCGACCAGGCCGCCGCGACCGCCGCATCCCGGATGAATTCCGGGAAAACGGCGTGCGGATACAGACTGTACGATGCCGACACAACACCGACCCCCTTTTTGACCAGCGCCTCGGCAAAGGGGGCATCCGCTTTATCTCCCCCCACAAGCCCGCCGCCATGAAAATACAGAAAAACAGGGAACTCCTGTGCTCCATCCGGGAGATATAGATCCAGCAGACAGCGTTTCCGCTCGCCATAGGGGATATCCTTGACCAATTTCAATGGAACCACTCCTTATTGTCGGTTATGTTTAGAGCCCCGTCAAAGCGACGGGGCTCCAAAATATCACTGAGCGTACTGCTCGTTATACTGCTTTGCAAGTAATTCCAGCTTCGCCTGCACCGTGGCGATCGACGTGGCCGGGGGCAGCTCCCACATACAGCTGTACTCATTCGCATTCGCCGTGAAATCGTTTGTCAGGCCGGGAACGGGATAGCTGTAACTGATCCGCTTTTTCTGCCCCTGCATATACTCGCGCAGAGAAGCCAGATACTCGGCGTCATAATAGGGGTTTGCCGTGGCATTTTTCTTGTCTCGCTCATTGCGCTGCGCCAAATACTCCAGATACGCCTTGCTCTCCTCGGTCGTGCCGCGCAGACCGGGATAGTCAAACTCATAGCCGCTGTTCATCTTCATCTCACAGACTACACCGGCCTCCAGAATATAGTCCATCACCGCCATGCCCAGCTCCAGATCGGCGCCGCTGAACACACCAAGCTGATAGAAGTTCAGCTCCTGCGTATACTCCGTATCGTCTGCCTTCCACTTCGGCAGCGGCACCATCTCCAGCCAGTGCTTATTCTTATTCATGACGTTCATGCCCATGGCATTGCCGCCCTGCAGATCGTAGATGTCCACAACCTTGTAATTCATCACGACATTCTTGCCCTCAGAGGAGTCCGTATTGCCGATCGCCAGCGCTCCGGCGGTGTAGAGATCGTTCATGATCTGCGCCGCCGCGCGGTTGCGCGGGGTATCGAGCACGATGGACAGCTTGCCGTTTGCCTCGCGCTTGATCGAATTCATGAACAGACGGGAGAACTGATACGACGCAAAACCGAGAGTATCCTTTTTGCCGTCGCCGTTTGTATCCCGGCTGACTTCCTTGGCCACCTGCTCAAAGGTGTCAAAGTTCCAATTGCCCTCTTCAAAATAGGTGCGGGGCGTCTTGATGCCTTGCTCCTCGAAGAAATCGCGATCATACGCCACCATGTAATACTCGTTCCAGGGCAGATACACCGAATAATACTCTCCCTGATACTCGCTCAGGTCGATCCACTGATCGCCGTATTTCTTAGCGATCTGATCGTGATAGCTGCTGATGGGCTGGAGAATGTTTTGCGCCGCGATGGAGGGATATTGCATATACCCGAAATAGAGCGTCGGAGATTCCTTCGCCGCAACGGCGGAGGCGAGCACCGAGGTATCGCGCGTGACCAGCTGCGACCAGGTGCAGCCGTTCGCCTTGCAGAATTCATCCAGCGCATGATGGATCAGTGCGCGGTAATAATGGCTGTCCTTATTCTGATCCTCATCCTCCGTAAAATCCAGATCAAGCCATGTGGCGACCTCGATATTCTGTCCCTTCCACTTTGAATTACCGGCGCCATCCTGCGAATTGGGCGAACCGGAAGAGCAGCCGAACAGGGTCAGAATAACCGCAACAACCAACGCAAGGGAGAATAGCGTTCTGCATTTTCTCATTTGTCGATCACCTCGTCCATATTCTTTTTACGAATCACAAAATACCACACGCATACGCCGCCAGCGCCCAACACCGCGACGCCCAGAACGATCCACAGCCACACAAAGCTGCCGCCCCGGCCCGCCGGCTCAACATCGCCGGAAAGGGAGCTGTCATTGCCCGGGAGATTATCGTCCACTCCACTCGTATCGGGCGGAATATCCAAATCGCTATCCCCGTCGGAATTCTCGGGATCGGTCACAGAAGCGTCACCGGATGTCCCACCGGAGCTGTTCGGCTTACCCGGTGTCTTGTTGCCGGAGTTATTCGGCTTGTCTGAGGTATTACCGCTGCCGGAGTTATTCGGCGTATCGGCGCCGATCTTACCGATGATGGTGCGTCCCGCCGCGTGGATGGCTTTGATGACCGGATAATAGCCGTCCACATCCTGCCAGAGGCCACTGTCCAGCTGCATCGCCGCCACGGCGCCCTTGCCACTCATCTGGGACGAAGTGCGCTTTTTCAGTTCACCGGTCTTCATCAGCCCATAGGTATCGTTGCCAACCTCCGGCACGCTGCACACGCTACCGTCGGCATAACAATTCTTCACCGTCTGCTTGGTATCCTCCGGCTTGGCGGTCGAACCGATCAGCGCACCGGCGCCTTCCTCCGCCGTCACCTTGCCGACATTCACGCAGTTCTGAATCTTCGTTTCCGGCTTGCGTCCGTCATTTTGCGCTTCGGGGTTCAGGCTGATGCCGATTACCCCCACCAGTCCGCCGACAGCCGACTTGCCTTTCACGCTGCCCACATTCAGGCAGTTCTCGATCGTGCCGTAGCACCGGGCGTTGCCCAGCGTGCCGCAGATACCGCCCACCTCGGTGCTGTTCATATTGATGGTGGCATAGTTGATGCAATTCCGCACATAGCTGTTGATGTTGGCATCCTCCACAGAACCGCCCGCGCCGATGGAGCCGACGATACCGCCCACCAGCCGTGCCTCGCCCTCGATGCTACCGCGGAAGGTGCAATTCTCCAGAATCGCGCCTCTGGTCAGCTCGCCACAGATACCGCCGACCGACCGGCCGCCCTTCTGATAGCACACGATCTTGCCGTTCACATGGCAGTTGCTGACCGTAGCGCCCCCGTCGAAGCCGCCCAGCATACCGGACCGACCGGTGAGATACATCAGGCACTTATCCAGATTCACATTTTTCACAACAGCCTTTTGACCGGTCGCAGTGATAAAGCCGCCGCCGAGATCATCCGTGAACACCTGATAGAGGCCATAGATCGTATGCCCCTTTCCGTCAAATGTACCGCTTCCCAGAGCATATCCATTACGTCCGATAGATTTGGTCCACTGATTCTTCGGCGCCTTGTCCTTCAGTCCCCAGTTGTCAAAATTGGACACATCGTTCATATAGATATCGTTGGTCAGGACGAAGTAATCGCCGCCGTATGTTTCCTCATACGGTAGCCAATCTTTCATCACTACGTTGCAGAACAAATACTGCATATAGGCCAACTCTTTGCCGTTGCTGATCTGCCACGGGTCCTCCGGCGTGCCGCTGCCGCCGGCAAACTTCGTCGCCCGCTTGCCGTCCCAGATCTCCGGCTTTGCTGCCGCCGTCGAAACCGAAAACAGCGCAGCAAAGGAACACACCAGACAGATCACGGCCAAAATGGATAAAAACCGCTTCATTGAATCTCCCCCTTTTGTTGTTGCTTTTTACGGATTACAAAAAGATATATACACACGCCGCCTGCGCCCAGCGCCGCGACCCCCGGAACGATCCACAGCCAGGTGAGACCGCCGTGCCGGGTGTCTGTATCCGAACCATCGGCAGCGGTGCTATTGACCTCTGTGTCAACAATATCCGTACCGCTTGCATCTGGAGGGACAATTTGTCCGTCCCCCTCGCCGGAGGCATCCGGCGTAGTCACCGAATCATTGCCGCCGACAGTCGAATTACCGGGCGTGCCCGCGGAGGTGTTGCCGGAACCGTTCGGCGTCCCCGGCGTATGGCTGCCGGAAGCATTCGGCGTCCCCGGTGTGGCACCGCCGGAACCGCTCGAGCCATCGTTTCCGCCCAGCTTGCCGATCACCGTCCAGCCTTTGGCGTGTAATGCCTTGATGACCGGATAATACCCGTCCACATCCTGCCAGACGCCGCCGTCCAGTTTCATCGTCGATACGGCGCCTTTTCCGCTCAGCTTTGCCGTGGGCAGACCGCCGCCGGAAAGACCGGCCTCGTTCTTCCCCGCCACCGATCCGGAAAAACGGTCGGTATCGTAGTAACTGTTCGTAACCTTTGTAATAGTCTTGACCGACCATCCGACCAGACCGCCGGCCGTCTTGTCTGTTTTTGCCGTCACTTTACCGACGGACAGGCTATTTTTTATCTCCGTGACCGGCGCGCGTCCCTCTTTGACCTCATAGCTGAACAGCCCCTCCTTGCCCACCGGGCAGTCTCCGCCCGAGCCGACCAGTCCGCCTACATAGGCACGCCCGGAAATATCTCCCGCATTGAGACAGTTCTCAATACGCGTACTGTTGGAGCAGACCGAAGCCAGCCCAATAATGCCGCCCACGGCATCGTTCGTGGAGCTGACGGTCCCGTAGTTGATGCAGCCCCGGATCGTGGACACAAACAGCGGTGCATTGCCGCCGCGACCGCTACGCCCGGCGATGCCGCCGCAGCCCTCACGCTCCGCCGTCACCGTGCCGGAAAAAACGCAATTCTCGATCAGCCCGCCGTCAAAGTCTCCCACGATCCCGCCGACACTGAAACGGTGGTCGCCCGGTGTGTTATAACCGATCATCTTGCCGGAGATCCGACAATTGACAATGGAGGAAGCCTCATCGGACAAGCCGCCCAAAATGCCGCCGTCCGACGCATAGACCATACACTTATCCATGTTCAGATTCTTGACCGTGCCGCCGTTGCAGACCGAGATCAGCCCGCCGAACTCGTCTGTCACCTGATACATCCCAAAGATTGTGTGCCCCTGTCCATCCAGTACACCACCGCTCAGCGCATAGCCGTTGCGCCCGATGGCTTTCGTCCACTGATTCTTCGGCGCCTTGTCCTTCAGTCCCCAGTTGTCAAAATTGGACACATCGTTCATGTAGATATCGTTGGTCAGGACGAAGTAATCGCCGCCGTATGTTTCCTCATACGGTAGCCAATCTTTCATCACTACGTT
>CAKUAQ010000014.1 GCA_934636435.1 uncultured Eubacteriales bacterium | reverse complement strand
GGATATACCCGCCGGGGTCGGCTGTGTATTGTTCGAAGAAATCCCCCGACTGTGCGGGGGATCTTTGTTTTTTTGCATCGCTGCCGAATGTCCGACGTTTCCGTTCTTGGTGTCCGGGACCTGCATCGACCGGGACATCCGGCCGTACGGCAACGATAAGGCCGTCTGTATACGGATGCCGGAGCGCTTCCTCGGGCGCGATTCGGTGTCGCCGCTTGGAGCTCGACGAAAAAGGCTTACAGGCCTTCTGGAGCACGACAAGCTGTATCACCCATATCCGCATACCGTTGTCCGAAAATCGGAAACACCGGGGGCAAGCGCGCCACGCCGCCTTGCAGAGCGTTCCTGTCGATCCAAGGCAGCCGCCGGGACTCGACGACATCCCGTTCTGCCGACCACAGACACGGAGGAGCCATGGCGGTGCATCTCCATCGAAACGCGCCTGCCGAGCGGCGCTGTATATCGGCGGCGCAGAGACCGGCTCGGCGGACGGCGAGCTACGATCGTTACGTTCTGTTTTGTCAGGTCATCTTTTATAAAAAATCGCGAAAACCTGTTGACATTAAATCCGAAATAGTGTACTATGTGATTGTAGTGTTAACGTTAATATTATTTGATTTGTATTGATTATTTGGTAAGTTAACGCAAAAGTACTCGCACGATCTCAAAATTTCACGCCACCGGAAGGCGGACAGACAGCCGCCCTCCCTGAGGCAGAAAGGTACGGCTTATGTCAATGAAAACCACATTCGCACTGTATTTTGCCAATCGGGGGTTCTTCCCCGGCGAATCCATCGCCTCCGCCCGGGCGGAGATGATCCGGGCGGTCACGACCGCCGGATACGACGTGCTGGTGATGGACGAATCCCTCACCCGCTACGGCGCTGTGGAAACACTGGCCGAGGGAAAGATCTACGCCGATTTTCTGGATAGTCACCGGGGCGAATATCAGGGGATCATCCTGTGCCTGCCCAATTTCGGCGACGAGAACGGCGCCTCCGAGGCCCTCAAGCACGTGGATGTGCCGGTGTTGGTGCAAGCCTATCCGGACGACCCGGCGCAGATGGACTTTGCCCACCGTCGGGATGCCCTGTGCGGCAAGATTGCCATGTGCAACGTACTGCGCCAGCTGAAGATCCGCTATACGCTGACCACCAAGATCACCGTATCCCCCCTGAGCGAGTCCTTCGCGGAGGATCTGCGGCTGTTCGCCGGCACCTGCCGCACCGTAGCCGGAATGAAGCAATTCCACATCGGCGCCATCGGCGCCCGGACCACCGCGTTCAAAACCGTGCGGTATGACGAGATCGCCATGGCAAACCGCCGGGTGACGGTGGAAACCATCGACCTGGCGGACGTATTCGCCCGCATGGATCGTATGGGCGGCGAGCAGCTGGAGCAGAAGAAGGCAGTCTACGCGGCTCTGTCGGATTTCGGCACCTATCCTCCGGAGAAGCTGGAGAATATCGCCCGTCTGGGCGCCGTCATCGACGACCTCATTGCCGAATACGACCTCCAGGCCATCGCCATCCGCTGCTGGAACGAGCTGCAGCTGCGCTACGGCATCGCCCCCTGTTTGATCCTGGGCGAGCTGAACGAGCGGGGCATCGCCGCCGCCTGCGAGCTGGACGTGAACAACGCCGTGATGATGCGGGCGCTGTATCTGGCGGCGGATCATCCGGTGATGCTGCTGGATGTAAACAACAACTACGGCGACAGCGACGACGCCTGCATCTTCTTCCACTGCGGCCCCGCCCCCCAATCCATGATGGCGGAGCGGGGGCACATCGAGGAGCATCTGATGTTCCGCAAATCCTATGGTGAGGGCAGCGGCGTAGGCATCAACAAGGGCAAGCTCATGTCCGGCGATGTCACCATCGGCAGCTTCAAAACGGAAAACGGCGCCCTCTGCTCCTTTGTCTCCGAGGGAACGCTCACCGACGAGCCGGTAGGCGACGGATTTTTCGGCTGCGGCACGGTATTCCGCAAGCCTAATGTGCAGGCCATGCTGCGCTATATGTGCGAGAACGGCTATCGCCACCATGTGGCCATCGTCAAAGGCAGCTGGGGCAAGGCCGTGGAGGAAGCGTTTGCCAAATATCTTAACTATCAGATTGACGCGATATGACCCACCGATATACATAAAAGGAGGACTTCACCTATGAATCAGCTGGGTATCTTTATGAACTTCTGGGAGAAAAACTGGGACGCCGATCATGCCAAGTACATTGACAAGGTCGCCGGGATCGGCTTCGACATTCTGGAATTTCAGGCGCAGCCGCTGCTGGACATGACCGACGATCACATCCGGGAGCTGCGCAAGCGGGCGGATGCCGCCGGCATCCGTTTGACGTACAGTCTGGGACTGGACCCGCACTACGATGTGTCCTCGCTGGACGAAAGCGTTCGGCAGGGCGGGGTCAAATATTTGCAGAATATCATCCGCAAAATGGCGGTGGGCGGCGGCGATCTGCTGTCCGGCGTCAGCTATGCCGGCTGGGGTACGCCGGACGGAATCCTGGATACCAAGGAGCCGTATCTTGAGCAATCGGTCAAGAGCATGAAGGAGATCATCCGGGTGGCGGAGGATTGCGGCGTGACCTATTGTGTGGAGGCGGTCAACCGGTTCGAAACCTGCATCATCAATACCGCCGCCGAGGCGCTGGATTACGTAGCCCGGGTGGACAGCCCCAATATCGGCGTGCTGCTGGACACCTATCACATGAACATCGAGGAAAAGAGCTTCGCCGACGCCATCCGTCTGGTGGGCGTTGAACGGCTCAAGAGCTTCCACACCGGCGAAAACAACCGCACCGCTCCGGGTCGGGGACACCTGCCCTGGGATGAGATCTTCGGCACCCTGTCGGAGATCGGCTATAAGGGTCCCATCGTATCCGAGCCGTTTGTGATGCAGGGCGGCGAGGTCGGACGGGATATTCACGTTTTCCGGGATCTGATCGCCGATCCGTGCGAGGCGACCATTGACGCCGAGGCAGCGTATCTTCTGCACTTTGAGCAGGATATGCTGCGCAAGCACCATATGGCGTAACGATGACCGCAGCTCTCGATCTACCCGCAGCTTTCGGGCTGCGCCGTATTGACAGCTGCGGTCTTTTTGGAGACAATGGAACCGACAGCGAGAGGAGATATACATAGCTATGGAGATAATGGAAAACGGGCGGGTCTGGCAGGACACCGACGGCAATCCGATCCACGCCCACGGCGGGCACATCCTGCATAGCGGCGACTGGTACTATTGGTATGGCGAGGATCGGGGCGGCAAGCAATACATCAATTGCTACCGCTCCCGGGACTTACTGCACTGGGAATTCCGCCGCCATATACTTACCGTGGACTCTCCCGCAGCCCCTGCCGTTCCCGGCGCCGACCTCACCCTGTCCCGGAAGCCGTCGGTGGATTACGGCGAGCGGTGCGAGCTGTGTATCCACGGGGACGACCCCTACCGCAAGGTAAACATCGAGCGCCCCAAGGTGCTGTACAACGCCCGCACCAAAAAATATGTGCTGTGGGCGCACTTTGAAAACGGAGTCAACTACACCTGCGCCCGGGCGGCGGTGGCTACCTGCGATACCCCGGACGGCGATTTCGTCTATCACGGCAGCTTTCGCCCGCTGGGGCATATGTCCCGGGACTGCACCGTATTTCAGGAGGCGGACGGTACCGCCTATTTCATCTCCACCGCCAATGACAACCGGGACACCCATGTGTACCGGCTCACCGACGACTATTTGCAGCCGGCAGAGCTGACCGCCTGCCTGTTCCCCGGCGCCACCCGAGAGGCACCGGTGCTGCTGCGCCACGGCGGCCGGTATTATATGCTCAATTCCGGCTGCTCCGGCTGGGAGCCGAACCAGTGCTGCTACGCCGTCGCCGATGCGGTGGCCGGCCCCTGGTCGGTGCTGCGCCCCTGCGCCGACAGCACCACCTATGACACACAGCCCGCCTTTGCCCTGCCGCTGGGCGGCGAGGAGGGCACGGTGCTGTATATGGGAGACCGCTGGAGCGGCGGGGAGTATTTCTCCTCCTCCTATGTGCTGCTGCCGCTGACCTTCGCCGGTGCAGACGGGCTGGATTTTTCCTATTATGACCGCTTTACCGTTGATACGACCCGCGGGGTCTATACCCCCGTCAAGGAGGAATGACCGGAATGGACATACAAGCGATTCGCCGCCGCGCCGATGAGCTGCTGGCGGGTATGACCCTCGCCCAGAAGATCGGGCAGATCACCCAGCTGTATTACGACGGCACCAACTTTGAGGAAATGCAGGAGATCATCCGCACCGTGCAGCCCGGCTCGCTGATCGTCTGCGGCTCGGCGCTGGCGGGCAACGAGGAGCAGATGCCCATATGTCGGGAGCGGCTGGACGCGCTGCAAACCACCGCCGTCACCGAGACCGGCATTCCGATCCTGTTCGGGCGGGACATCATCCACGGGCATCGGGTGGTGCTGCCGGTGCCGCTGACCATGAGCGCCGCTTTTGACCCGACGCTGGTGCAGGAGAGCTACGACGCCGTCCGACAGGAGGCGGTCTATGAGGGGATCAAGTGGACCTTTGCGCCCATGGTCGATCTGGGACGCGACCCCCGCTGGGGACGCATCGTTGAGGGCCCCGGCGAGGACCCGTATGTGGGCGAGCGGATGGCCGCCGCCATCGTCCGGGGATTTCAGACAGAGGATCTGTCCGACGAGCAGGCTATGGCCGCCTGCGCCAAGCATTTTGTCGGCTACGGCGCCTCCGAGGGCGGCCGGGACTATAACCATACGGAAATCGGCGATTATCTGCTGCAAAACACCTATCTGCCCGCCTTCCGCAGCGCTGTGCGTGCGGGCGTCGCCACCGTTATGGCAGGCTTCAACGATGTGAACGGCATCCCCCTCTCCGCCAACCGGCGGCTGGTGACGGAGGTGCTGCGCGACCAGCTGCATTTCGACGGATTTGTGGTCAGCGACTGGGACGCCATCCGCCAGATGATGGCGTACAGCGGCTTTGCCGCGGACAAAAAGGATGCTGCCCGGCTGGCGCTCCGAGCCGGCGTGGATATGGATATGGCGGATCGGTGCTATCTGGAACATATGGAGGCGCTGGTTTCCGAGGGCGCCATATCTACCGAGGAATTGGACGAGGCGGTGCGCCGTATCCTCTCCGTTAAGCTGCGGATGGGATTGTTCGACCATCCCAGCAACCGCCCGGTCACCTACGATACGCAGGCGCATCTGGCGCTGGCGCAACGGCTGGCGGAGGAATCCATCGTGCTGCTGAAAAACGAAAAACAGCTGCTGCCGTTGGACAAGCAGGCGGCTGTCGGCTTCGCCGGGCCGTATCTGCACGACAGGACCGAGCTGGTGGGCAGCTGGGCGCTGGACACCGACTATCGGCTGGTGTCCTCCCCCGCCGAGGCGATCCGTGCCATCGCCCCCGGCGCGCAGCTCTCCGACCCCCAAAAGGACGCCTATCTCCAGGTGCCGTGGCTGCGGGATTGCCGGGCGCTGGTGCTGATGCTGGGCGAGAGCCGTCAGGTCACCGGCGAGGCCCACTGTCTGGCGGAGCCGACGCTACCGGCAGAACAGCTGGACATGGCCCGCAAGGCGCGGCGGCTGGGCATCCCGGTGGTAGGCGTATTCTGCTTTGCCCGCCCTATTGTGCTGGGCGAAGAAGAATCCCTGTTTGACGCCATCCTGTATGCCGGTCACGGCGGCACCCGGGCGGCCGAGGCCATCGCGGCTGTATTGTACGGCGACGCCGAACCGGGCGGGCGGCTGCCTTTCTCCATCCCCCGCTCGGTGGGGCAAATTCCGCTTTACTACAACGCCCAGCCGGGCGCCCGCCAAATCAACGGCTACTATAACGATGAAAACCCCTATCACCGGAATTATCTGGATTGCAGCGGCTCTCCCGCCTACCCCTTCGGCTATGGGCTGAGCTACACCGAGTTCCGTTTTTCGGAACCGGAAGTCTCCCACACCCGGCTGTCGGCGCAGGCGGTGCGGGAGGGGGCTCGATTCTCCCTGCGCTGCACGGTGGAGAATGCGGGCGACCGCTCCGGCAGCACCGTCCTGCAGCTGTATGTCCGAGACGTGCTGGCCAGCCGGATGCGTCCCTTGCGGGCGCTGAGGGATTTCGTAAAGGTGCAGCTGCCCCCCGGCGAACACCGCACGGTGGAGCTGTCCGTCGGGTATGAGGATCTGGGCTTTTATCTGGAGGACGGCGCATTTATTCTGGAGCCGGGGGAGTTCATCCTCTATTGCGGCACCGATTGCACAACAACGAACAGCGTATCCGTCACGATGACGGCGGAATGAACCGACGAAATAGAAGGAGTGGATCGGTATGGATCTGACAGATTTCAGCATCTGGTCCGGGTACGACCCGGAGCTTTCGCCCGAGGAACTGGTGCTCACGCTGGAGAAGCGGGGCATGACCGTCTGCGAGCTGTCCACCGAGCACGGCGACACACTGTTGGCGCGAGAGGGCGATGCGGCGGACATCGGGCGGCAATACCGGGCGTATGCCGCCGCCCACAACGTCCGCTTTCCTCAGGGGCACCTGTGGCTGGGCGCTCCCCTGTGCGACGGAAATGAGCGCACACAGCGGCTGCTGGAGCGCTGGCTTATCCTGTATGCTGCCATCGGCGTAAACAATGCCGTGCTGCATTGCGACGAAGACTCCTTCCCGGCAGGCACCGATACGGCGACGATGATCGCCGCCAATGCCCGGGCGCTGCAGCCCTACATTCGTCTGGCCGAAACGCTGGGGATTCGCATCTGTCTGGAGAATCTGGTCGAGCACATCCGCACCGTTGAGGATCTGCTGGCGGTCATTGACCAGGCCGGCGGCTCGGAGCAACTGGGCATCTGTCTGGATACGGGGCACCTGAATCTGGGAGCGCCCGGCACAGAGGCTCATTTCATCCATCGGGCCGGCAGCCGTCTGCACGCTCTGCACATCGACGACAACGAGGGGCACACCGATCAGCATCTGCTGCCCTTTGGGCGGGGAAATGTGGATTTCCCCGCCGTCATGCGGGCGCTGCGGGAGAGCGGCTACAACGATCTGTTCAACTATGAGATTTCCGGGGAACGGTGCCCCGCCGGCTTCCTGCGGGAGGCAAAGGCAGCGTATATCCGGCAGCTCACCCGGTATATGTCTACGTTATAAGCCGGCAGACAGTTGACAAATTCTGTTTTTTTGTTATAATTAAGACAACGAATAGGAGTGGATACAGTTTCCGGATTTTTGGCTTCTGCCGTTTTTATCGCTCACTCCGAATCCGCATTGCGGGAGGACTTGTATATGCCAGGAACCCCTGTCACCATCAAGGATATTGCAGCGGCGGCCGGTTTCTCCGCCAACACCGTATCCCGGGCGTTGCGGGATATGCCGGATATCTCCGACGATACCAAAAAGATCATCCGGGAGACCGCCGTGCGTATGGGCTATCGGAAAAACGTCCTGGCCAGCGCCCTGCGCGCCAGCCATTCCTATAACATTGGGGTGATCGTTCCGGATATTCAGAATCCGGTATACGGTAGCTTCTATAAAGGGATCGAGACCGTGTGCCGCCAATTCAACTATACCATCTCCCTGTTCAACAGCAATGAAAATGTGGAGGACGAGGAACGGGCGGTCAATACCATGATCTCCCACCAGATGGACGGCGTGATCCTGTTCCCCACCTACCGGAGCCAGCCGAATATGGCCGTGCTGCAAGGGGGCGGCATCCCCTATATCGCCCTGGCACGGTATATCCGGGGCGAGAATCTGCCTCTGGTCGCCGGGGATGATGAAAGAGGCGGCTACGTCGCCGGCGAATACCTGCTTGGCAAAGGGTATACGGAGTTTATCGTCATCAGCGGCCCCCACGTCATCTCCTCCTTCGAGGATCGGTACCGGGGCTTTATCCGCTGTCTGCAGGAGCACGGCATGGACGAGAGCCGGGCACGGCTGTTCCAGATCGCGCCGACCTGGGAGGAGGCCTATGCACTCACTAAACGTCTGGGAAACGTCTGCCGCGGAAAGGCCGTGTTTGCATTCAGCGATTTCATGGCCATGGGCTCCATCAAGGCGCTGCGGGAGATGGGGCTGCGTGTCCCCCGGGATGTGGCGATCATGGGCTACGATAACGTGGAGGATTCCAACATCATCAACCCCTCTCTGACCACCGTAGACATCCGCGCCACCGAGCTGGGACAGATCAGCGCCCGGCGGCTGCTGGAGTGCATTCGCGATCCGAAAAAATACAGCGAGCCCATACGGGAGCTGCTGGAACCCCGTCTCATTGTGCGGGAATCGGTATAGCTTTCTCTTGAGATACACACAGCCTGCGTGCCTTATGCGGTCGCGCAGGCTGTGTTTTTTGTGTTGACCGGCTCGTCGGATTATGCGGGTTGCCTTTTACGCCGCCCGGCTCACCGGATGATAATTTCTCCGCTTTGATGCCACCCGCGCCCCAAAAAACACTTGACAAATCGGCGCAGGTGGCGTATGATGTTTTTGTAATGTTAACGTTAACATTACGGCTGTATATATCGATTTGTGGTTATTATTCTATCGTTGGAGGTGTCGAATGAGACAACCGTATAATCAAAAACGGCTATGGTGCCTATGTCTGGCGGTGGTGCTGGGTCTCACCGGTTTGACCGCCTGCGGCAAATCCAAGCCCACCGAAAGCTATCCGGACAACTCGATTTCCTATGAGGAGGAATCGCTCGTGACATCCGATCTGACTTCATCAACCCCTGACCCATCGGCCGCATCCGCCCCCGACACCACCACCACCCGCAAGCCCACAACCAGCCGGGATTCCGGGGCAAAGAACACATCGACGCCGGTCTCCGACACCACCACGACCACAATGCCGTCGGCCGATCTGCCCAAAACGCCCGCTCCCGCCACCGAGAAAGATGCGCTGTCCAACAGCCTGTACGCGCTCACGGTGGCTAAAAAGCTGACCGTCGGCTATATCGGTGGCTCTGTGACCGTCGGCACCGGCGCCACCTTTGAAAGCTCCGGCAGCTGGCGGGCCCTCACCACCCAGTGGCTGAAATCCACCTATCCCAACGCCCAGATCACCGAGGGCAACGCCGCCATCGGCGCCACCGGCTCGCTGCACGGCGCCTGCCGGGTGCAGCACCAGCTGCTGAAGCCCTATAACCCGGATCTGGTCTTTGTGGAATTTTCCATCAACGACCGGTACCAGGGCTATACCCAGGATCAGAGCGAGCGCTATATGGAGTCGCTGGTGCGAATGGTACGGGAGCACAATCCGTATGCCGACATTGTGCTGGTCTATGTCACCGATGCGGGACAAAAAACCAGCAACACCGACGCCATCTATGCGTTCAACACCGTGGCGACCCGGTATCGTCTGCCGGTGCTGGATGTAGGGAAAGCCCTGTATACGCGGGAGGAGAACCCCGACGGCTGCTTTAAGGACGGCGTTCATCCCAACGATCAGGGATATGCCTGCTATGCGCGCTATGTGCAGGAATTCCTGCAGCAGTATCTCACCGGCGGTGCCGCCCGGAAAGCCCACGAAATGCCGGCGGCGGGACGCAGCGATCTGCTGATGAACCCCACCTATTACAGCGCGGAGGATATTGCCAAGGCGAATCCCGGCGCTGAGGAGGGGCTGATGGATACCGGGCTGGAGATCATCGATGCCGCCACATTGAACCTGTCGTTCTCCGGGAAAACGGTGGTGATGTGCTGGCAAACAAAAGGCGGTTCCATCTACGGGACACTGGACGGGCAGTCCCGCCGGAAGATCCTCAATGTCAACGGAGACGGCACCCAGCGAATCATTCTGGAGAACCTGTCCGCAGGCAGCCATCAGCTGAAGCTGGAGGTTAAAGGCACCATGCAGAAACCGGTCGTCATCCAGCGCATCTACACCTTCCAATAATCTTCTCCGGCTGCGCGTCATCTCCCTTGACGCACGGCGATATGGCGGGGCGGCAGAGTGACTCTGCCGCCCCCCCGCTTTTTTGCGCGGACTCCCGTCCGTGTCGCAGGTCTCCGACAAAAAGCAGGCCCCGGAGCCATCGCTCCGGGACCTGCTCATGTGGTTCAGCAATAGGCATACAGCCGTCCGTCCCGGGGGAAAGAGTCCTCCTCCGGCATACCCTCGCACCGGAACCACACCGCCATCGCCGCATCCGTAGGGTTCTCCAAGCGGTTGCACCAGCGATAGTAGGGGATCAGCTGCACCGGGGTGCCGTCGGCCGCCGCAACGGTCACAGTCTCATTGGCCGGACCGGTTCCCGTCACCGTCTGCGGCGGCTGCGCCGCCAGCGTAAAGTCCACCCGGCCGCCGTTGTCCACCCCCTCGGCGCACAGCAGCACCGGCCCGTGGAGCACCGCCACCTGCCCCCGCGTCTCCTGTGCCAGCGGGTTGGCGCATACATACCGCACAGATGCGGTATAGGACAGGAGGATCGGCGTTTCCGCCACCCACACGCCCTCGACCACCGCATAGCCCTGCTCCATCCGGTAAGGCAGCGGTGCGCCGCCGCAGGACAGCGCAAAATTCTCCGCATAGAACGGCACCCGGATATGCACCTCCAGCGGCCGTCCCTTGGAGTCGATGTGCAGCTGCTGTCCCTGCTGCTCCACGGTAAAGTGCTCCGTTTCCAGACGGCTGCCGATCCACAGATTCACCATCAGCGACCGCTCCGTATACCCATAGATATAGGAACCCAGCGCCGCCATAAGCTTAAGCATCATGGGCGGGCAGCAGGGACACATATGCCAATCCCACCGCCGCACCGTGCCGTCGCTGACCAGCGGATTCTCATAGAAGAAATGCTTGAAATCCTGCCCTACCGACGCCAGAATGTTATTGTACAGGGACAATTCAAAGCAATCGTAGTATTTGGCATCCGGCTCCAGACGGTGCATTTCGCCGTTCCAGAAAGCCAGCGCCACAGCGGCGCAGGTCTCCAAGTAGGCATCGTGCGGCAGCACATAGTCCTCGGCAAAGCCCTCGATATCGTGCCGGGCGCCGATGCCGCCGCTGATATGCAGCTTGCGGTGCACCACGCTGTCCCAGAGGGTGTGCAGCGCCGCCTCATAGTCAGGGCGCTTCTGCTCCTGCGCTACCGCCGCTGAACCGATATAGCAGAGCATCGCCCGCACCGCGTGTCCCAGCGCCTCCGTCTGCTGAGCAAAGGGCGCATGATCCTGATTGTATTCCGGGGCAAAGCCCTCCCACTGGAGTCGGTGCGCCCGGTTTCCACGGTCGTCCTGCCAGAACTCGACAATATCCAGATACGCCTGCGCATCCACCCCATGCTCCGCGGCAAAGGGCTGCAGCTCCTCATGATCCCGGAACAGACGGTACAGCTTGACAAACGCTTCCTCCGGCATGGAATGACCGGGCACCAGCGGCAGCTTTGGTTCCGGGCCGATCTCCCGCACCACGCAGTTGGCCGCCCGCACGGCGCTGTACAGCAGCGCGGTCTTGCCGGTCGCCAGATAATGGCTGACGGCCGCCTCGATCAGAGCGCCGTGATTATAGAGATCGTGCTGCAGGATCAGGTTGCCCCCGTTCAGACCCCAGCGCTGCCGGGGCCGATCCAGCATGGTGCCGGAACTGAGAAAGCCGTCGGATGTATCCGAGGCCTTCCGGATGGTCTCCGTTAATTTATCCAGATAGGCGTCCAGCATCGGATCGTATTCCTGCGCGAGAAAATCTGCCGCCGCCCGTATGACCTCATACAGCAGCCCGTCCCAAAAGGCCAGTCCCTCGAATTTTACTTCCTGCTTTTCGCCGACATGGATGAGATTCCGCTCATAACCGGATTCGTCCATCCTCCGAAACACATACGGCAGCATGATATGCCGAATTTTCTCCAAATAGGGGCTCCAGAACGCGTCACGGATGGTCACATTCCCCACGGCGGGGCGCTGATACGGTTGCTGCATGGCACTGTCTCCTTTTTTGGCAAGTGTGTTTTTACGACATTCTTGACCTTTGCTCAAATCCATAGTATCATAGGAGGAGTCGAAAAGTAAACCGTCACTTCTTTATAAAAGGTGTGAAAATCCTATATGTTGCCAGCCGAGCGTTTCATCTGCCCCTCCGCCCATTTTCTGTCCGCCGGACGGTTCGTTTCCCGCAATGGATCCCCCCATTCCCGGCGCTGTCTGCCGGAGACCGTGCTGCTGGTAGGCTATGCGGGGGAAATGCCCATCCGGCAGGGAGAACGGGACTATATTCTCCGCCGCGGTGAATATTTGCTGCTGCAGCCCGACGAGTTGCACGGGGGCACCGCCCCCGTTGCCGACGGACAGTCCCATTTCTGGTGTCACTTCCTGCCCGAAACGCCGCCTGCGTTGCCGGAATACGGGACGCTGCAGGACCCGGAGCGGCTGTTTGTGCTATTCCGCCAGCTCATCGACACCGCCTATCGGCATGAGCTGACCCCCACGCTGCGGCAATCCCTCTGCGACCGCTATACGGAAATTCTCTTATGCGAGCTGGCCGCTGCCAACGCTGCCGCTCCGCAGCCGGATGCACGTCATCGCAAGCGCCGGGCGCTGGTGCAGGCCATCCGGGCCTGGGTGGAGGAAAACCGGCAGGGAGAGCTGTCTGTCCGGCGGCTGGCCGCCGCCATGCAGTACAACCCCGACTATCTGACCCAGGTTTTTAAGGCGGAGACCGGCGAGCCGCTGCGGCATTATATGATCGGCTGCCGCCTGCGGGAAGCCAAACGTCTGCTGCTCAACACCGACCTGCATATAGCGGAGATCGCCGATCAGGTGGGATTTCAGGACGTGAAGCACTTCATGAAAACCTTTAAGCAATGGGAAAACGTCACCCCCACCGCCTACCGTCAGACCCACTATCGCACCCATATCAACATCGAATAGCGTATAAGCCTCCCATGACCGAAAGCTGCATAGAGAAAATCCCGCCAGACAACGTCTGACGGGATTTCTTGCCTATCGACGGTTATTTCACCCGGATCACATTCCAGGAGAGCGGCGGCAGCGTGGCGTGCAGCCGTCCCTCCTCCAGCACCGGCGCCGCCAGCGAACGGGGATGCACCCGGTCCGGCTGCTCCGGCGTGTTGGTATCCTTGGGCGAATCGGACGTCATGGTCTCATGGGTGGCGCTGTACGCGCCCGCCCCCAGCAGCGCCGCCAGATCCGCTTCCAGCGGCAGGGACTCCTGCTCCAGACGGTTGATGGCGAAGATGACGATCTCTCCCGCCTCATTCTTCACGGCGGCGGCGTCGATCGCCGACACCTCGCCGAACTGGCGGCAGGTATAGGTGGGCGCATCCACCCGGATGTCATACACCAGCCCGCGGCCGTGCACCGAAATATCCCGGTAGGGGTAGAAGATGGTCTGGCGCCATACGCCACCGCCCTTGACGGTCATAATGGGCGCGATGATATTCACCAGCTGCGCCAGACAGCCGATCTTCACCCGGTCGCAATGGCGCAGCATCGCCAGCAGCATACCGCCCGCCACCAGCGCATCCTCCATGGAATACCGCTCCTCCAGAATGGGAGGCGCCACCGTCCAGGGCTCCACCGGCTGGTCGCTGGTGTGATACCACACATTCCACTCGTCAAAGGACAGCATCATCTTCTTATCGCTGTGCTTCTTCGCCTGCACATAGTCGCAGACCGCCGACACCTCCCGGATGCGCGCCTCCGTGGTGAGAGGCGCAGCCAGATACGAGGGGGTGTCCTCCGCCCGGTTATCCAGATACTGGTGCAGCGAGATATAATCCACCCAGTCATAGGCGTGCTCCAGCACCGTCTGCTCCCAGGAGAGATAGGTGGGCAAACCCGAGGTAGAGCTGCCGCACAGCACCGTTTCAATGGTGGGATCCACCCACTTCATCAGCTTGGACGCTTCCTCCGCCAGACGACCGTATTCATGCGCTTCCTTATGCCCGATCTGCCAGAAGCCGTCCATCTCGTTGCCCAGACACCACAGCTTGACGCCATAAGGCTTTTCCCGTCCGTTTTGACGGCGGCGGTCGCTATAGGCAGTACCGCCGGCAAAGTTGCAGTATTCCACCAGATTCTTGGCGTCCTGCAAGCCTGCCAGTCCCAGGTTCACCGCCATCATCGGCCGGACGCCCATCCGCTCGCAGTATTGCAGAAATTCATCGGTGCCCACCTCATTCGGCTCAATGGCACGCCAGGCAAAATCCGCCCGGTGGGGACGCTGCTCCCGGGGACCGATGCCGTCCTCCCACAGATAGCCGGACACAAAATTGCCGCCGGGATACCGGATCAGCGGCACCCGCAGCTCGTGGATCAGCTCCTGCACATCCCCCCGGAACCCCGCGGCATCCGCCGTCGGATGGCCCGGCTCATAGATGCCGGAATACACCGCCCGTCCCATCTGCTCGATAAACGAGCCAAACAAACGGGGGTCGGTTTCACCGACGGTAAATGCCGGCGCAATGGTCAGTACCGCTTTTTGAGATTTTTCACTCATCAAATTTCTCCTTTTGCTCTTTCCGTCCGGGGGGATCCCCCGGACGGAATCAGACCGTTACAGTTGCTTTTTGCGTTTCAGACGGGGATACAGCACCGCCGCAGCCGCCAGCACCAGACTGACGGCGCTGACCGCTGCATAAGCGACGGTATGAGCCCGCTCTCCGGTGCCCACCTGACCGCTGCTGCCGCCGTTATTCCGGCCGCCGTTGCTGCCGTTCTGGGGATTGGGATTCACCGTGTGGTCGGCATCATACTGGCTGTTATCCCGCTCAAGGGTGAAGTTCACATTGGGATCCCGGGGCTCCTCCTGCTCCGGCACCTCAATGATCTTATCCTTCCAAATGCTCCGATCCAGCTCGGAAACCTCAAAGTTCAGTTTCTTTTTCACCGCACCGGGATTGGTGCCGTTGAGGAACCAGCCCGCCATGGTACCGCCACCCCGCTGGAAGTTGGCGTTATCAAACAGATTCACATCCGACCCCTGTTTCTTCAGCGACAAATTCCACAGGTAGCTATCGCCGTAATACCCGGGCGTTACCCCAAACCACAGAAACACCGTATCGGTTTCTTCATCATACAGCGCCTGCTGCTTCTGCTCCTCGGTCATTTCGCCCATATAGGTGCCGTGACCCTGCTGCTCGCCCACCCGGAAGGTGACGACCATCTTACCCTCTATATAGTGCGCCATGAGGGTCTGCACCACCGGCTGATCCATCCTCGTCAGCGGGCTGATACGCGCCAGCGCCGTGGTGGTGCGCTCGGTATAATAGTTGTAGGAGAAGGTGTAGACATCCCCCATCTTCACCCGGAACGCCTGCCCGAAGTAGATCCAGTTGCCGGTTCCCTCTACATAATCGTCCGCTTTCAGCACGTTACCCGCACCGGGGGTCTTGATCATATAGGTCTTGCCGTCATCGGGATCCTCTGCATTGAACAGCGCCGGATTGTACTCCAGTGTGGAATAGCAGCCGCTGGAGGTTTGCCCGTCCGCACCCCAATAGTTCAGCTTTCCGTTCTTCAGCTCGGGATTCAGCAGAAGGTTTTTGCCGCTGCCATCCTTCTTTGCCAGCTTGATATTCCATACATACACGGTACCGTAGCCATCCTGGCGGTCGAATCCGACCTTGAATGTATCGCCGGCACGGAATGTTGCCTCCGCGCGATAGCTGTTTTTGCCCTTCTCCAGACCGCCCTGGAACGGATACTCCGCACCGAAGAAGCCGCGCGCCAAAATCAGACCGGTACTATCCATGGAACGGAAATAATCAAAGGTATACACATAGGTACCGTCCTCGGGCACAGTCACCTCCTGTGCCAGCGCCTGCCAGATGGTATCCGCCGAGGTGGCATCGATCTTGAGCATATAGTCCTTGCCGTCGCTCGGCTCACCGGAATAGAACAGGCTGCGGTCATATTCGATTGCCGAGAAGGGAGCCGCCATAGCCTCGGTGGGGTTACCGTTGAAGCAGGGATTCCAGCCGTTCAGTTTTCCCAGCTTCATAGCCGGATTTTTCAAATAATTGGTGCCGGTGGCATCCCCTTTGAGCGTCAGCTTGAAGTTGTAAGCATACGCCACGCCGGTACATTCAAACAGCTCAATACCCACATGGAACATGGTGTTTTCTGCATTGAACTCCTGCTCCAGCGATACAGAGCCGCGCCCCTTTTCGCAAACAGCCGTTTGCAGCGGGGAAGCGTTCTGTGCATAGATACGCGCCAGCATTTTCCCGTTTTCCGGAGCAATATAATAATCGAACGAGAACACATAGGTGCCGTTAGGCACCGTGGCATTATCGCCGCCGGCGATTTCCGTATCGGTGATGGAATGACCGTTATCAATCTTTTTGCTGCCGTCGAGGCGCATCATATAGATCTTACCGTCATCCAAACCGATCAGCTTTTCGTCATACAGAACCGCCGAGCAATAGCCCTTTTGCTCCTCGGTGGTAAGACGCGCTCCCATATCGTACGCCCATCCGCCCAGCGTTTTGTTTTTGAAACCGGGATTTTTCAGCAAATTCGTCCCATCGCCATTCTTAAGGGTCAACTGAAAATTCCACATATACGCCACACCGGAGAAATTCGTCAGATCCAAGCCAACTGCCACCGTGGCTCCCTCGCCGTAGGTCACCTCGCCCGCATACGAGCCGGAGCCGGTATTCAGAGCAACCGCCTGCTGCGGGTTGTTCCAGTCGGTAAACAAAGCGCCCTTGACACCGCCGGCTCCTTCGGTCAGGTAATAATCGAAGGAGAACTGATAGGTGCCTGCCGCCGCCCCCTGAATAAAATCAATAAAGGTACGGTTCGGGAACGCCGAGGTAAATTCCGGCTCCAGACTGCTATCCAGCTTCAGCATATAGTCCTTGCCGTCGTCGTCATTGAATAGGCTTTCGTCATACAGTACCGTGGAGCACGCCCCTTTTACGGTAGTGTCCTCCTCGTGCTTATCCAAGCCGTATGCCCAGTACTTCAGACTGCCGTTTTCAAAATTCGGGTTTTTCAGCAGATTGGTTCCGTCGCCGCCCTTTAAGGTCAGCTTGAAATCCCAGAAGTACCCTAAGCCGTTACAGGTGCCCAGATCAATACCGGCGCAGAGGACTTCGCTGCCGGAAAACGCCAGCTCCTTATGAAACGAACCTCTTCCCTCGTTTAATCCGGCACCGGCTCCCTGTCCTTTGTCGTTCCAGTTTTTCAGAATCCAGCCCTCAATTCCTCCGCCGCCGGGAGCAATATAATACTCAAACGAAAACTCATAGGTTCCCGCCGGTGCCGGATTAAGGAAATCAATCATCGAGATATAGTTTGCCGCTTTTTGGGTGCCGTCTACCTTCAGCATATACTTTTCCGTCACCAGGCTCTCATCAAAGGGAACCACGGAGAACATACCGTCTGCCGTTGTTGTGGCATCCGCAGCGCAATCCTGGAACCCGTACCGCCAGCCTTTCAGCGTACCGGTTTCAAAATTCGGATTCTTCAGATAGTTTTTGCCGTCGCCATCCTTCAGCTCCAGCTTAAAATTCCACATATACCCAATATCGACAGATGTGCCTTTATCAATGCCGAAATGACACATGGGAAAGCTACCCAAAACATCGGAATTCAGTTCAACCTCGGCAAAATACCGGTGCCGACCGGCTGCCAGACCCTTGGAAACCATTTTTCTGGCGTCAATGAAGAAAACCGTTCCCTCCAGCTTGCCTTCCTCTTTCGTATAATAGTCGAAAGAAAATATATAGGTTCCGGCAGGGATCGTCGCATTATCGCCGCCCGCGATCTCCGTATCCACCAGCGAAGCCCAGTCGGGCCCCTTGCTGCCGTCCACCTTCAGCATATATTGCGGGTTGGTGTCGGCTGACGCCGGAAGCAGCGACGCCGGAAGCAGCAGCAGAACCGTGCAGAAACAGCACAGAAAAGCCAGCGCTGCAAGCACAACTCGTTTCGTCCTACTGGCCATGGTCATGCATATCAACCTCTCTTTCATCTCAGTTCTCATTTACGGACACCGCGCGGCGCTTATGCCGTCGCTCTGGCCAATGCCCCATTGTAGGAATCGGACAGCACCGCGCCATACAGGAAGGCGGAGCCCTCCTCCGTCTCATACTCTACGAACGAGCAGGCATAGATCGTTGTGTCCAGACGGTTCTCCGGGATATCCACGATCACCGCCGTAAAGGTGGCCACGCCGTTTTGCACGGCAAAGAGTTTCTTCGCCTTCACTGCCACAGCGGTGCGGTCCAGTACCGCCTGCTCCTCTATGGATACCAGCACGCCCATATCCAGCACCCGGTGCGCCGTGCCGTCCACCAGAACGGTGGCCTGCGACAGATCGCCGGCATAGTTCGTGCGGGTCCCGCTCTCATTCAGCGGATCGGCATAGTCGATGCCCTGATTGGCAATCGTAAACCCGAACCGCAGACCGGGCTCGTTGCCTGCACGCACCGAGGTGCCCAGTCCATAGAGGGTCGTGCGGGCGTTGTCGTATTCCTCCACGGAGAAATACTCTTTTTCGGTGGCCGTATCGTCAATGTATCCATACTGGTTCACATACCGCCAGCCCTTGAGCGTTCCCTTCCGCAGACTTTTATTCACCAGACGGTTATCGTTGCTGCCCTCTCTGGTCAGCCTCAGATTCCAGAAGTACGCCACGCCGCCCTTGCTCTCCGCCGCCATCAGCTGCAGCGAAAAGGTGGGGTTTTCCTCCGTGACGGTGAAGGTCTTGGTGAATGTCCCGCGCCCCGCCTCCAGCGTTCCGTAGGTCACGATATTGGCGGAGTCGCTGCCGCCGACATAGATACGATTTTGAATTCCCTTATCGCCCTGACTATACTGCACGAAATAGTCATAGGAAAATGTGTACGTGCCCGGAATTTCCGCCGCTGTCAGATCGGTGCCGGCATAGTCCGACACATTCAGCGCCGACCAACGCTGCCCGCTGCTGACCGCTTTATCCAGATCCATCTTCAGCATATAGGTCTTGCCGTCATCCAAACCGACAAGAATCTCATCGAACTCCACGACCGTATATCGTCCGTTGTCCTTGATGTTTTTGCTGAAATTGTCCTGATCCCAATCGCCGAACCGCCGATTTTCAAAATTGGTAAGGTAATTGGTGCCGTCGCCATCTTTGACCGTCAGGCTGAAATTCCAGAAATATCCGTACACCGGAGCAGAATCCCGCAGCTCTAAGCCGACAATAAACGCTCCGAGAGAGGAATCAATGGTATACTCCTTGGAAAAGGTATGCAACCCGCTGGCGTACAGATTGTTGTGGTCGATACAACCATAGGAACCGTTATAATACCGCCCGAACATCAGCCCGGTGGAAGCCGGATCAATATAGTATTCGAAAGAAAACACATAGGTGTTCGTTCCCGCCGGCACATCCGAGCCAAGCACAAACCGTTTGCCAAATCCGGTCGTGCCCACGCTGCTGTCCACTTTCAGCATATACTGCTTGTCGGCAAAGGGGTCCACCAATGTGCCGTCATAGTCCAGGATGGTGAACTGCCCGTTGGCTGCGGCATCGGCATCGGGCTGATCCCCCGGACGCCAGCCGTTAAACTTCCGGTTTTCAAAGTTTGTCAAATAGTTGGTGCCGTCGCCGTCTTTGACCGTGAGACTGAAATTCCACAGATAAATATCCGGATCGCCGACGGCTCCGTTCACGCCGGGCATCAGCACGCCGGGGGCTATCTGACCGTCCGCTGCCGCATAGGTATATTCCAGACGCATTGTATTCCGTCCCGGGAGCAGCTTCGCGGTTCTGAGCCGGCTATACCCGCCGCCGAAAAAGCGTGCATCCGCATTGACCGCCGCCGCATCCGGGTCGCAGAAATACTCAAAAGCGAATATGTATGTGCCTTCCGGAATATCCGTCCCCACATTCAGCCGATAGGTGATCCCGGCACCGCCGTTGGTCATCCTCAGCATATACTGCGGATCGGCATCCGCTGCGGCCGCCGCCGGAAGCGGCGACACCGGGCACAGCAGGAGCAGCGCGCACACAGAGACCAGAATTGCCAGGGTGCTTTTGGAAATGCGCTTTGCATAAGTCCAAACAGACATGGTTGGCAACCTCCTTATATCAATTGGCTTTCACTCCGCTGCGTCAGAGCAGCTGAATTGTCTTTGCCTGTGCATCCACCCTGCGGACGGATTCCTCCATCTTCTCCTGGGTTTCGCCGGAAAGACGATCATCCCCCTGCCAGTAGATCACGATGGTTTCGGAATCGTTCTTCTGATAGTAGCTGTTGCCGGTATACACAAAATTCGGCTGCGCCACGCCGCTCTGGATCAGCAGAGCCTTCCAGCTGCGGTCAAAAATGTTGTTGCGCACCGTGCAGTTGATCGCCGTATAGGTACGGTCGCCGGTCGACGACCAGATGTGGCTGGTGGATTTATGATTCGTCCGCACCATGCCCCAGCCGTAGCCGGCAAACCGCAGAATGTTGTTCTCCACCGTCACATTCTTCATGGTGTCCCGCTCCTGGCCGCCGGTCCACAACTCCACGCTCATGGTGCAATATTCAATAAGATTGCCCCGATAGGTGATGTTGGACTGGGTATAGCCATCGGCGGTCATGCCGCCCTGATTGGTGACGCCGGTATCGTACATCTGATAGATCCAGTTGTTTTCCACCAGCACATTGTCGCACTCGTTCCACAGCTCCACGCCGTTGCCCAGCCGGGTGGGATTCCCGGCCGCGTCGTAGAAATGGACGCAGCCGCCCACCCAACCGATCTCACAGTTGGTAACCTTGATATTCTTCGCGCCCTCCTCAAAGCGGATGGCGTGGGTGCCGCCGTATTTGAGCGCCAGATTGTCGATGGTGATATCGTGGGGATTTACGTTGCTCTGCATGAGGTTACCCGCCACGCCAAACTCGATATCATAGAACACCTCAGCCGGATGCTTCTCCAGATAAAGATACACGGCTGCATCATCCTGACTGTAATAATACTGGAGATTGGCGCTCAGCTTATCCGCCGCGGTAAATACGCGGATGCCCACCGCGCGGCCGTGGTCAAAGATGATATTGCCCACGTCGCCGGAAATGGGTTCGTTGCACTTCCAGACATTCTTCGTCTCGGTGGTCTCCCAGAAATCCTTAGAGGCAAAGTTGTTGGGGGAACCGTAGATGGCCGGCTTGGGGCCGGAGCCGTAGGCGCCGTAGCTCACCCCATCCACCAGCCGCACCGTGCCCCGATACACGCCGCCCCGCTCAAACAACACCGTGTCGCCGGGCTTGATCTCCGAACGGTTGGCATTATAGCCGCTGATGGAATACCAGGGCTGCGCCGCCGACTTGCCGGAATTGGCGTCATTACCCTTGCGGGAGATGTACCAGACCTTGCCGGTCGACTTCAGCGTATCCGCCGCACCGGTGATCTTATCCCGCAGAGCGGCCGCCTTCGCATCGGCGCCGCCCTTTTGGGGATTCAGCCGTTCCGCGGTGTTGCCGCCGGGAATGGAATCGTTGGTATCCGCCACGGGGATAATGAAATCCTCATCGTCTCCGCCATCAATGTCGAAGCCGCCGTCGTCCGGTTTCTCGTCCGTGTCGCCGTCACCGTCGGTTTTACCGTCGGGATAGCCGTTTGCATCACTGTCCGGGTCGCTGTCCGGCTCCGACGGATCACTGACATCCGAGGTGGAGGGCTTGGTGGGTTTCGTGGGTTTCGGTTTCTTGTTGTCGCCGGACGACTGATTTCCGCACGCGGTCACGGTCAACAGCAGCAGCGCCGCCAACAACAGGGCAACCAGTTTTCGCATTCTTCATCTCTCCTTTTCTGAAAATTCGGTTCCAAACTGTATCGCACGAGGAGCTGCATCCAGCTTTCGGACCTGCTCCTCAAAGGTCTCCTGCGAATCCGCTGTCAGAACGGCCTCCCCCTGCCAGCGGGCCACGCCGCCCCGATAAGCGGCATTCTCTTTGTCATAGCAGGGATTCTCCCCACCGGCAGCGTCCTGCCGGTTCTTTCCGCCCCGGTAAACGCCGTCCGAGGTCTTATACCAGGGGTTCTCCCCATAGAGAGAATCCAGCATCTCTTTGCCCGCCGGGTCCGCCGTCTGATACCAGATATTCTCCCGGTACACAATGGGGGTCGGCGCCTGCTGATAGTTCACCACCAGCCAGTGGCGGCTCTGGTCAAAGGTGTTGCGCTGCACCACAAAATCCTCCGCCGTGAAGGGCGCACCCCAGGCGCAAAGAAGGGATTCCGCCTGCGGGTCCGGGCGTTGCTTGCCCCAGCCATAGCCGGAAAAGCGCAGAATGTTATCCTCATAGCGGATATGGTGCATCCCCTCATCGCCGCCCAGAAACAGCTCAAAGGCATAGACGCAGTATTCCACCAGATTCCGGCGATAGGTCACGTTTTCCACCCGTCCGCCGCCGCCCTGATGGGTCAATCCGGCGTCGTAGATCTGATACACCCAGCAATCCTCGATGCAGATGTCGGCGCAGGCATTCCAGAACTGGATCCCGTTGCCAAACCGCACATCGTTCACGCCGGGGTTCTGCAAACAGCCGCCGATCCAGGCGACCACGCAGCCCCGCACCGTGATGGCGTGGGCGCCATCGGAAAAAGCGATGGCGTGAGCACCGCAATACTGAACACACAGATTCTCCATCACGATGTCGTGCACCGCCCCTCCCACGGAGAGAATGCACATCGCCACGCCCAGCTCGATCTCCCTATGGCGCGCCGCCGGAGACTGCGCCAGGCAGAGGTACAGGGAGCCATCGGCGGGATCGTGGTAGAAGTCGTAGTCGCTCTGCACCGCATCCAGGGTATGCAGCTTTTTGACCCCCACCTGTCGCCCGCCGTCAAAGAAAATACTGCCCACATCCTGCGGAAAGGTATCGGCACACCGCCACACACCGGGGCGGTCGGTGGGCTGCCAATCCTCCGGGGCGTTATAATTGCGGGGAGAGCCGTAAATGCGGGGCTTTTCCCCCTGCCCGTACGCCCCGTAAAACACGCCGGTGCGCAGGGATACGTGCCCCCGGTATATGCCGCCCCGCTCAAACAGCAGACTATCCCCCGCCTGCACCTGCGCCAGATGCGCCTCATAGCCGCCCAGTGTGCGCCACGCCTGCGCCGGGCTGTCGCCGGCATTGGCATCGTCTCCGGCAGGAGAAATGTAGTAGACCGTGCCGCCGGTGGGCTTGGTATCCGGATAATCGAGGATCCGCTGCCGCCGCTCCCCCGCAGACGGGTCGGACCGACCCGTCCGGGGGATTGCTGCCGTGGTAGCCCTATCCGACGCAATAAAGTAGTGACGATCCATCCCGTTCTCCTTATCCCAGCTTTTTCAGCTCGGCATTCTTATCCGCCGCGCACTTCTCGATCATAGCTTTGTACTTATCCAGCGTGGTCTTGATCTGACCCTGCTCGGTGCGTCGCAGAGTATAGGACATATCGTGCACCGAATTGCCGTACTGGGCCTTATCCACCAGCACATCCATGGTCATATTGGCAACATTGGTCTGCTTGCGGGTCCATTCGTAGACCTCCTTGGCCTGATCGTCCACAAAGAAGCTGTCCATGTCGTAATTGGCGCTGTCCATGAAATACCGGACGAAATACGGCGCCGCCTCGGGGTTGGCCGCATTCTTGGCCACCGCATAAGCCTGCGTCTCCGACATACTCAGGTATGGCTTGTTGTAATCCACGCCCTCCGGCACCGGCATCGGCACCGTGCCCAGAGTCTTATTGCCCTTGAGGGCGGTGAAATAGTTGTTGGTGGTACGGGCGCAGATGAGGGAATTGTCGATGAGCAGCAGATTGCCGTTGTTGAAGCCGTTCACGTCGAACACCGTGTCGCTGCACCAGCCGTCCTGCACCGCCGCCGCGGTGAACTGCCATCCCTTCACCAGACGGGCGTCGTCCATATGGGTCACATACTGGCTCTTATTGGGATCGTAGTCGATATAGGTCACGCCCTGCACCCGGTTATAATCCATGCCCTCCGACAGGCCCCAGGCATAATAGCGGTCGTTATCCACCTTGTCCATAAAGGTCTCGCACAGCTCTTTCATCTTTTCAAAGGTCCACTTGCCCGCTTTCCACAGCGTATACGGATCCTCCAGCTGATACTTGGCGATGAGGGATTTGTTATAATACTGCACCTCCGGCAGCCAATAAGGCGTCTCCTTGACCGCCATGCCGTAACGCTTGCCGTTGACCGTATAGATCTTCATGGCGCTGTCGTTCCAAGCGGTATCGTTAAAGTTATAGTTGAGTTCATCCAGCGTCTTGGCGTTTTTCAGGGTCGCCACATCGGGCCAGCGCATACGGAATGCATCGGGCCCCTTGCCGTCGCCGGAGGATACCATGGCGGTCAGCTTGGTGGTATAGCTGTCGTAGTCGCCGACCACCCATTTCACCGTGATACCCGTCTCGTTCTTAAATTTCTTCAGCGCCTCCGGAGCGCCGGTGGTGTGTCCCGCCGGGTTCCAGTCGTACACCACGAGGGTCTTTTTGAGATTCTTCGGCATCTGTGCCTTGACCTGCTTCCAGGTCAGAGAGGTCCTCTCACCGGAACTCTTCTTCGTGGTGGTGGTGGTATTCTGCTGCACCTTTGAGGTGGTGACGGCGGTATCGGGCGCGCTATCCGAGGAACCGTCAGACGGCGTATCGGAATCCGTGTCCGGCGCCGAGGACTCAATGATCCACGGGTCCGACGAGGTGGTTTTCTGCTTGCCGCAGGCGGTCACCGCCAGCAGCATAAGCATCGCCAGGGTCAGCGCAACGAGCTTTTTCATCATACGATCTCCTCCTGATTCTGATTCGGTTTCAATGGATGGACAAATTGTAACATCGGGTCCGGATAGACGATGGGCGTCACCTCCTGCAAGGATCGGTCGGTTTTTTATCCCACGATGCCGCTGCGTGCCACGCTCTCGATAAAGCGGCGCTGCAGGATCAGGTACATGATCAGCATGGGCAGGATAAACAACAGGCAGCCCGCCATGGTGGCGTTGACCGCCTCGGCGGAATACTGGTTGTATCCCAGTCCGTACAGAATATTGAACATATCGTGGAGCTTCACCGCCAGCGGCTGCCCCTCGGAGAGATACATGGACGGGCCGTAATACTCGTTCCAGTGCCAGATGGTGGAAAACATGAACACCGTCATGATTACCACCCCCGAGGAGGGGATCACCACCCGGAAGAAGGTGCCCCAGCCGCCGGTGCCATCGATCCAGGCCGCCTCCTCCAGCTCCCGGGGGAAGCTCTTGAAAAACTGCATATAGATATAGATGAACAGGCCGCCCCGCAGCCCCACTGCCAACAGCGAGGGGAGATAAAACACCAGCGGCGTATCCAGCAGGTTGATGCGCAGCTCCCGTCCGGCAGCGCGACCGATCAGCCCCAGAATGCCCAGAATATCCGTATAGCGGAAATTCAGATAGGTAGGAATGATGATCATGGTGATCGGCACCAGAATATTCAGCAGCAGCAGCCCCTTCAGCAGCCGTTTGCCCCGGAATTCAAAGCGCGCCAGCCCATAGGCGGCGATGGCGCAGGAGGTCACCTCGATCAATCCGCTCACCAGCTGCACCAGCACGGTGGACAGAAACGAGGCGGTCAGATCCAGCGCCTCGATCGCCAGCCCGAAATTGGCAAGGGTGTAGCTTTTCGGCACCCACTGCACCGTGGGATCCAGATAATCCAGCGGATCCTCCAGCGCATGGGACACGATGAACAGGAACGGATACAGCAATATATAGCTGAAAGAAAACAGGAACACATACCGCAGCAGCGAGACCAATACGGACGCTGTGCGGGTCCGGGCTTTATACGCCCGCAGCGATTGCCGGGCTGCCGTCATGGGCAGCGGATTCTTCTCTTTCATACGCTCACTCCCACCGCCTCAGACAGCAACGATTATAAATCAGCAGCACCAGCCCCATCACGATGCCCACAACCAGAAAATATCCCCACAGCATCGCCGAGCTGCTGTCGTAAATCTGGTCGTTCTTCATGATGGAATACGCCTGGGCAATCACCGGGTTATCAATGGCGGTGAACAGCTCGATCATGGTATAAACCATCACCAGCAGGATCACGTCCTTGAGCATCGGCACCGTCAGATACCAAAACTCCTCCCATTTGGTGGCGCCCTCGATCTTCGACACCTCATACAGCTGCGTCGGAATGCTTTGCAGCCCCGACAGGAACAGCACCAGCTGAATCCCGCAGCTCCAGATCAGATCGAATACGTTGCTGAGATATTTGGAAAACAGCGCCGTCACCTGCTGGGGCAGCTGCAAATTCGACAGAATCTCGTTGAAGTCGATCAAGCCTCCGTATTCGTATTCGGCGCCGCTGGTGACATTGAACAGCGGCGCGTGGATATAGCCGCTCTTCAGAATATTGATGACCACGCCCGAGGCAATGATGACCGGCAGAAAGAAGATCGCCCGCGCCACCAGCCGCCCCCGGAATTTCTGATTCAGCACCACCGCCAGAATCAGGCTCAGCGCCATAATGATCGGCAGGGAGGTAAACATATCCGCCAGCGCCGCCACCAGATTATTGATATACAGGCCGTTGGACACCAGCATATCCCGATAGTGGCGGATCCCGGCAAACGCCATATGGATGCCCTCGCCCGTCACCGACATCTCCGAAAAGGAATAGCGCAGGGAATTGACGATGGGAATGATGAAAAACAGAACCAGACCCACGACCCAGTGCGCCACAAACTGACAGCCGTAGCGCGCCTTCAGCCGCTCAATTCCGGTTTTATGCTGAAACCGTTTCATGGCTCTGTTTCCTCCCCTACGATGGCAAATCCGTATGCCGACAGCGTTCCCGCCGGGGATTCCAGCGGGGTTTCGCCGTGATTGGCATACACAATCATGCCGTTGCTGAACACCGTGCGGCTCAGGCCGTCGGCTCCCAGCGTATAGTCGGAGACGGTCGCTCCGGCGATGGCGGAATAATACCGCTTCGTGGCGTTCACCGTCTCCGCGATCCACGCCTTATTACCGGCATAGTCGCTGCGATTCAGTCCGATGTGGGGGGTGTAGGCCATCTCCGTGGTATACTCTCCCACCAGCGAAAAGGCGGGACACACGCCGCTCTGCACCGCCAGCATCAGCGCCTGCGCCGGCTCCTCCGCCGTATTGACCGCTGTGCTGTACAGGGGTTTGGCCCCTTTGAACACCATAGCGTAAAACGGAATGCTCACATCCAGTCCGTCATACTGCCCGTCATCCAAGGGCACCTCCAGCAGCACATCGGCGGATGCCGCCGCATAGCCGTTGGCGGCGGCCGCCGCTACCGGCACACCGCTCTCCCGCACCCGGTCGAACAGCGCCGCTGTATCCGACTCGGTTCCCGCCCGTCCGGCATAGCCGGCCGCCGTATAATCGGAATAGGCGGTGGAGGACAGGGAGCTGAGGCTGATGCCGGAGATCTGCTTTTTCTGCGCGGTGCGGATGAGCCGATCGACCGCCCCGCTCAGCTTGCTGCGCTGCAGCAAATACCAGGAGGGCTGGTCGCCGTCATAGCTGCGCAGAGCCTTGTCGATCCATTGCTTTTCCACTTTATGCAGAGAGGCGGATTTGGCAGCATGCAGCAGCGGATGGTATCCGGAGCCGCCGCTGCGGAAATTCACCACATCGAAATCGGTGAACAGCAGCCCGCCCAGCGAGCGGCTGCTCTGCTCCAGGGCCAGCCGCTGCCGGTCGCTGCCCAGCGCCCCGGCAAACCCGAACCCGCCGCCCACAGCGCCCGGGTCCAGCCCGGTCTTGCCGAAGCCGCGCAGCCGGGTCACGCCCGCCTCGCCGGTGAGGGTATGCAGCTCCGTCACAATTTCCTCCGCCTGCGCAAAGGTGGTCAGCGGCGTCAGCGACCGATAGGGTACCCCCACAAACAGAGAGCGCGTCTGCGCCCCGCCGGACAAATACAGCCCGTAGGGCAGCGCAGTCGCCTGCTCCTGCGCCGACTGTGTATCCATCCGGAGATACTGCCGATAGCGGCGCGCCATCCCCATATACCCGGCATCCTCGCCGGACAGGGGATAAAAGCCCACCGTCATCGTCCCCGGCGTCACCTCGTCCGCCACCCGGACGGTATCCTGATAATCCCAGGAGATCTGGGTGTCGTACACATCGTAGCCCCGGGCATACAGGCTCACATAGACACGGCTGTATCCGGTGGAGGTCCCCGTCTGCGCCTCGATCCGTGCCGAGGCAGCGCCCTCCTCAACAATACCCAGCAGCGCCCGGTTTCCGTCCTTAGCGCCGAACACCGGCAGGCGGATCGGCTCCTCCTCATTGAGCTGCTCCGGCACCAGCCGGGCGGCGTCGGTGCCGTATACGTCCCCGCTATAAGAGCGCTCACCGTCGGCATTCTCCGCCGTATACATCAGCGCTCCGCTGCCCGCCGGCACAAACAGATAGTTCCCTGCGCCGTCATTGGCGGCAGCGCACAGGTACGGCGCCAGCGACACCGACAGCAGCTGATTGTCGCCCTCCGCCATACTGGCGAAATCCACCGACACCGCCAGCGAGTCCTCCCGCAGGGTGTAGGTCACCGGCACGCAGATCTCCACACCGTCAAAGGCATAGGCCACCTCCACGCCGTCCTTCACCGGGCGGGAAAAGATTCGCCCGCCCATCACCGCACCGTCATAGCCGTCGGTGAAATCCGACAGCCGGGTGATCCGGTTCACATAGGTGACCCGCAGGGGCGAGGACAACTGGGCATCGGTTGTGCCGGAACGGTACGCTTCATAGGGAATGGTAGACCACACGTTGCCGGTCGCCCTTTCGGTCAGCAGCACACAGGCAGTCGTCTCGTCCCATTCCAGCCGAAAGCGGTCGTTCTCCGCCACCACCCGGTCAGTGGGCATCGCCCATGTCTCGTAGGTCTCCATCGCCTGCTCATAGGCGGAGACCGTCTCCTCCTCCCAATATGTCGAATCCTCCGAAGCGCCTGTGCTCCCGCAGCCGGCCATTCCCGCCAGCAGGGCCACCGCCGCCACACACAGCACCCATTTACACACTCTGCGGCTCATCGGTAGACCACCTCCATAAACAGGGAATACAGGAAATCGCCGAACTGCTGCACCAGGATCACCACAATAAAGAGGACGAATGCCGCCAAAAACATCAGCGCGATCGTCGCCAATCCGGTCAGCAGGAATTTGGAAAAGGTATACTCCTGCACCTTGATAATCCCCACACTGAAGATAAAGAACGTAAACGCCAGCACCACCGCATACAGGCTGTGCATCAGCGATACGCTGCTCAACGACAGCACCTGAGACAGAAGCACAAACAGGAAATTGAACAGAATCAGCGGCATCATGGAATAGGCGGAAACAATGAATACCTCCCGCAGCCTCGCCTTGCCGGAGAAGACGGTGCAGACCGCCCAGTTGCACAGCGACCACAGCACCAACAGCCCCGCCGTCTGCGCCAGCGTATACAGAGAGCTGTACGAATGGGCGTCGCTCCGGCTGAACAGGAACCCGCTGGAGGTGGATTTCAGCGTAACGCCGGCAAAGAGCAGCACCGTTAACCCGGCAGCGATCCACAGGGAGCCAAGCCCCTTGTATTTCACATCGTCAAACGCCTGGAAGGGGTGGAAAAACACCCGCGTCGCCGTGCGCACGGTGGCGTTGCGTATGAGCGGTGTTTCCCGCTTGCCCATATACACAAGGAACGCCGCCAGCGCCCCCACCGCCAGCAAGCCAACAAGAAACAGCCAGACAAAATGGGATTTTATGTAAGTCGAAACCTGCTGTTGGCGGGCATAATCGTAGGTCACATAGTCCATACCCTCCCGGGCATACTCCATGGCCGCATCCATATTTCCCTCGGCGTAATACGCCTTGGAAAGCCCCCGATACGCTAAAAGGCTGTTGCCATCCTGCTGCAGCACCGTCTCCCAGTCCGTCTTGGCAGCGGCATAATCCCCCTCCAGAAATCGGCTCTGCGCCCGCAGCACCGTGCGTCCGTAATCGGTCAGCGAAAACACCGTCAGGGAGCCTTTCTTGGCGTCTGCCACCACCACATCGTCCCCATGGACGGTCATGGCCACAGCCGATACAAAGGTGCCCTGTCGCTCTCCCGCTCCGACACCGCCGCCAAAGGCCGACAGCAGATTGCAGTCCGCATCATACAGATACAGCCGCCCATAGGTGCCGTCCAGCGCATAGATGTACCCGGCGGCGCTTACATCCACCGCCACCAAATTCTGAGGGCGGGTCTTGCCCAGCCGTTTCACCAGCTTGGATTCCAGAAAGTTATAGCCGGAGGCCGATGCCGAGCCGTCAAAGCTGCGCTTATACAAAATCTGGCTGCCGCCCGGACTGAGCATCCGGATCTGGTTGGTCCCGGCAGCGGTATAGGAGGTGCTGCCGGTGCAGGTATATACATATCCGTCCCCACCCACGCAAATATCCGTGAATGCAAAGGGCAGCGACCGGGCCTGCTGGGATTTCTTTTCATCGTTGCTGGTGAGCAGATCCCACAGATAGGAGATCGTGGTCAGCACGCCCCCCTGCACGGTATTGGCGCCGTAAAAGCCCATGAATTCATCCGTGGGCGAATACAGAATCGCACCGTAATAGGAGCCCAGACTGAGGATATAGGTGTAGCCCTTTGTATCCCGTACCACCCGGGTGGGCTGATACACAAAGCTGTCCGGGATCACCGGAGAGTCCGGCAGGCGATATTCCTGCTGCACCGCACCGGCGCCGTCCAGCACCAGCACCCGCCCATTCTCCGTATCGCACAGGAAAATGCGGCCGTCCGCATCCACATAGACCCCCTGGGCATCCTTATAGCGGATCGACCCGGCCGCATCGTGCACCGGGATCTCCCGCTCAAAGGTATAATCGGCATTCAGCACCACCAGACGGGATTTTCCGCCGCAGAGCACATAGAGCTTGCCGTCCGGGCCGCAGCAGATGTCGGTGATGCCGGAGAGCTTGCTGTCCATCCCCAACGAGCCGGCGGAAACGACCCGCCCGACCCGGTACATCTCCCGGCTGTATACCGTCTGCTTGCCGCCGTCCGTCCGATCCCACGCCGTATAGGTCTCGGCAGCCTCTGCCGCCGCCGGGAGGGTCAGCGCACACAGCACCGCGAAGACAGCCGCCAATACCGCCGCTGTCTTCCGGAGCATTCCTTTGCACGTATACTGCACTGTTTGCCGCACCTCCGTCCGGTTATTCCTTGATTCCGGCGCTGCTCATAGTCTCCATGACATTGCGCTGGGAAATGATGAATACGATGATCGGCGGGATCATCAGCAGGACCGTCGCCGCCATGGTGCTGCCGGAGCGGGCGATACCGCCCGCCGCGATGGTGGACATCACCTGAGGCAACGTCTTGAGGGATTCGCTGAAAATGGTGCCGCCGGGGATGATCGACCACATATCCCGGAATGAAAACAGCATCAGTGTCATCCACGCCGGCTTGACCAGCGGCATCACCAGCCGCCAGAACATGGTCATCTCCCGGGCACCGTCGATATACGCCGCCTCCAGCAGCACATCCGGTATGCTGGCATCCATATACTGCTTCATCAGAAAGCAGCCCATGCTGGAGGGGATTGCCGGAAGAATATACACGAAATAGGTGTCGATGATGTGCAGCTTGCTGAATATGTAATACTGAGGGATCGCCAGCGTATAGGCATTGTACAGCAGCGCGAACTGCACGATGAGAAACAGCACGGTACGCCCCCGGATACGGGATTTGGAAAACACAAACGCCGCCAGAGACGCCGCCAGAATATGCAGCGCCGTGGATGTCACCGCCACAAACACGCTGTTGAGAAAATACCGGGACAGCGGCACCCCCAGACTGTTCAGCAGCGACGGCAGCACCCGAAAATTCTCCGTTGTGGGGCGGTTGACAAAAAACGTCGGCGGAAACACCAGCAGCTCATCCAGCGGCTTGAACGCCGACAACACGCAATAGAGCAGCGGCAGCACCGAAAAAGCGCCCATCAGCACCAGAAAAACACCGTACAGCACATTCCCGGCGCGGGAGCGGGTGTAGCGCCGATACTGGGATGCCTGACGCACCGCAACCGGCTTACGCAGCTTCAACTGAATCACTCGCTCCGCCTCACTTTCCGAACAGCTTTAAGAGATTGCCCACGATCAGCCGGAAAAACGCCATCATCAGAAACAGCAGCACCGACAGCGCCGCCGCATAGCCCATCTCATAGCGGATGGCGCCCACATCCGATATGTAGGAGATGAGCGTATCCACCGAATTATTGACGCTGGGGTAGCCAGCCAGAGCGGTGATGACCGTCCCCACCGAAAACATCGCCTGGATCTGCATCACCGCGCCGAACAGCAGAATGCTCTTCATGGAGGGCAGCGTCAGATACCACAGCTCATGCCACCGGGAACGGATGCCGTCGATCGCCCCCGCCTCATAAATGTCTTCATTGACATTCTGCAAACCGGACAGATTGGACAGAAAGGACACACCCATGCTCATCCACAGCTGCACCAGCATGATGATGGCGGTGTTGTAGGCCGGGTCCTTCAGCCACTGCACCGGGTCGGTGATGATGCCCAGCGACAGCAGCGCACTGTTGAGATAGCCATAGCTATCGCCATTAAACGCCACCTGCCAGATCAGATAGGCGGTGCCGCCCACCAGAGACGGCGTGTAAAACAGAAATGCCAGTATCCCCCGCACCAGCGGCGGAAACTCATTGATGAGCCATGCCAGCAAAAACGCCAGTATGAATCCCAGCGGCCCGGTAATCACGGCAAATTTCAACGTATTCAGCAGCACCGTCAGCAAGATCCCGTCGGAGGCAAACATCCGGGAATAGTTCTCCAGCCCCACGAACAGCGGACGGGAGATCATATCGTAATCGGTGAAGCTCAACACCACCGAGGTCAGCACCGGCAGCACCGTAAAGAGGAAAAACAGCCCCATAAACGGCAGCAGCATCCAGTAGAAGATAGGGCCGGTCAGCATCCCCCGTCCCCGGGAGACCTGAAACCGCCTGTCAGCGATTTTCATACTGCGCCCGCTTTCTTGCGATCTCTTCATCGGCTTCTTTCCCCCACTTCAGCAGCATATCCTTTCCGCTCATATTGGAATTGGCTACGTTGTAAAATGCCATGTCGATGGAACGGGACACCTGATACCCGCCGGGAAGCTCCGGCAGCTCCTCTACCTGCTCCCAGGCGCTGCGGATGCCCTCCAGCTTATCCGCGTCCCACGCCATATTGTCCAGCGCTGCCCGGTTGGACACCGCCACCCGGGCGGTGGGACCGAGGATAGACTCCAGATTGGTGGAATAGGCCGCCTGTGTATCCGCATCCGTCCACCATTTGAGGAATTGCCACGCGCCGTCGGGGTTGGCGGCAATGTTTAATATGGAGCAGCCGGTGCCGCCCCCCGCCGAGGTGCGGCGAATGGAGCCGTCCTCCTGCCGCACGCCGGGGATGGCGATCATCCCCCACACGCCGTCCAGCTCGGCCGCCTCGGATTCCAGCGTCACCGCCAAGGTGTAGGCGCTGATGCCCATAGGGCTAACGCCGGAGCGGAACCGGTTATAGAAATTCATGGAGATCGGCACCTTCAGCCGGGTATAATAGTCCGTCCATTCATTGAATACCCGCAGCACCGGCGCACTGGTCAGGGTGGTGGCCTCCTCCGTCTCGGTATACAGAGCGATCCGGTTTTGCAGCAGCAGGCTGGGCAGCAGGCTCAGCGCACCGGCGCCCACGCCGGTCTGTCCGTTATCCGTGATCTGGGTATAGGGCATCCCCACGCTCAGATTGTTATGCGCCAGCACCTTGGCGGCCTCAAAATACTCGTCCCAGGTGGTGGGAACGCTTAAATTCAGCTTTTCCAGCACATCCTGCCGATAGAACAGCATAAAGAAGGTCTGGGTATCCGGCAGCGCATACAGCTTGCCTTTGTAATAGTACGGCGTGGCGGCACCGGGGGCAAACCGGCTCAGCACCTCGTCGCAATCCTCGAACCGGGACAGATCCCGCAGGGCACCCCGCATGGCCAGATTGACCGGCTCGGTACGGCTCTGCTGCAAGACGCAATCCGGACCCGCCCCGGCAAGGATCGCCTGCACGATGCTGGCGTTCACCATCTGCACCCGCACGTGGATGCCGGTTTTTTCCGTGAAATCGGAGCGAATGAGAGAATTCAGCACCTTCACCTGATCCCGGCCCCAGTTCACCCACAGGGTCACGGCCTGATCGTCCTCCTGCCGGGTGCGGGTATAATCCCCACGGAACGAAGCGGCAAACCGCTTTGCGGAGAACGTCACCCGCTCCAGCAGCGAACCGAACCGGTAGGCGTTGGAGAACGCCTGCGCATCCGTGGGAGATGCCAGAATCAGCCGGTCGATATCCAGCGGCATATCCTCCATCTCACTGACGCACTCGCTGAGACTGCTGTAATTGGTATAATAGTTGGATTTATACCGGGTGGCGGAGAACCGGTTATCCAGCATCTGCCGGATCACCCGCGCCATATTCCGCACCACCGATTCATAGGATCCGCCCTTGCCGCCGGAGATGGAGCGCATGGTCCGCTCGATGTCCGTCAGCTCCTCCAGGCACCATTCCAGCGAGGTGTCCAGCTCCGGAATGGAATCGAACAGGTCATAATCCCGGCTGATATCCACCGTCTCGCCGATGAGCATGGTCATGTCCAGATAGATGTCCCCCAGCCGGGCGATCACCGTCTCCAGCCGTTGCCGGACGGCGGCATATTCCCCCAGCGTCACCGTCATCGACACGGTATGGGTTCCTGCCGTCAGCCACAGGGAATAGGGCGTGCCGGTCTCATCCGCCAGCGCCCGCTTTTCCCAGCCTGTGGTATAGGGGAACGCCATCCGCTCCGCCTGGGCGAACGGCGCCGCGCCGTCGATGGCGATACTACGGTAGCTGCTGTAATGCACCACCGTATTCTGCCGATAGGAGAAGCCCAGCGCATAGTAGCCGTCGGTCGGCACCTCGATCTCCCACGCAATAGTCTCGCCCGCCTGTTTCCAGTTGGTGCCGCCGATATAGTTGATGCGGCTCACCGACGCGTCCGCCGGGGACACCAGCGGACTGTCGGAATCGGACTGCGGGATCAGCCAATAGCTGTTCTTCCACAGCGCCCGCTCCCCCTCAAAGGTCAACGGCTCCCCCGTGTATGTAGGACGGGACGCGTCCGGCCGGGTATACTCTGCCGCCCGCGAGGGTGCTCGCAGGGCCAGCTTTTCCAGTCGCAGCGCCGTCCCCCGGGCGGCCGTCAACGTGACCGTATGCTCCCCGGCCGTCAGGAACAGGGCATAGGGGGTATCCTCGTGCCGGGGCGCGGCATAGGCGGAGACCGTCTCCTCATAAAGCCGCTGCGCCGGAGAAAACTCGTTGCCGGTATCGTCGGTACGAATGGTTGTGTCGTCCTGCCAGAATTTCGGGAAGGTCAAACTGCCCATCTCGGCGAAAGGAATCCCTCCGTCCACCTGCACCGCCAGCGTAAGCTCCCCGGGGGTCGCATCTGTCACCCGGTAGGTCAGCTCCAGCCGATACAGTCCCTCCTGGGGCACCGCCACCGTCGCCGTCCGGCCGCCTTCCTCCGCCGTCAGTTCCCAGCCGCAGGCCGTCTCCGCATCCTTTTCGGCCGGCACGGCCTCCTCATGTGCCGCCGCATACGCCGCATATCCGTCCGGCGCAGCACCGGTTCCGGACAGGCTCTCCGCAGCGGACGGCTCCACCCGTGCGGCCGACGCCGTCTCTGCCAGCGCCGTCGGCCGGCCGGAAAGGGGCAGCGACAGGCACAGCACTGTCGCAAGAATGGCTCCTGCCCATCGTTTCATCGCACAAATCATCCTTTCCGATCACGGTCAGTCTCCCTCCGATGAGGGGCTGTCACATGGTTTCACGGCGCTGTATGCAACGCCGACAAAGGCCGTCAAAGCAAAAAGTGTGGCGGAGATCACGCCCTTATTGTATGTTATTTTAACGTTAATGTCAATACCCTATTTTCATTTTTTTGTTAACTTCTGTACATTTGCTTTCGATCAAAGCCAGCCATCCGAGGGACGGTCCACGGAGCAGATCCAGCCGCTTTTGCGGGTGGAACCGAGGCGGCTCTCACCGACCGCGCGGGCGCTCCAGGCAGCGCAAGGCCGCGGCAAAACTGCGGTAAAACCGCGGCAACCCGGCGCAGACCCGCCGTCTGTCCGGCCGGTGTCTTTCATCGTGCAACACCCGCCAAAGCGCGTGCGCACCCGGCCGACCGCCGGCAGAGATTGCCGCCGCAGGCGCATATCGCGTGCGTGTTGACACGCCATTGCGTCTGTGCTACGATGAAAAATGCCGTCGGCCACGTTTACCGGCCGACGGCATATCGACTAAACCATGCAATGTGAAGGGACGGAACGCAACATGAAAATTATGATCATCGGCGCCGGCATGATGGGGTCGGCCATGGCGATCCCCGCACTGGACAACGGCCATTCCGTGGTGCTGGTAGGCACACCGCTGGATACGGAGATCATCGACGGTCTGAAAAAAACCGGCCGTCACAAGACCCTCAAGCGGGAACTGACAGGCGACATCGCCTACCGGCAATTTGACGAAATCACCGGGCAGACCCCGGATTGCGACATCCTGATCTCCGGTGTTTCCAGCTTCGGGGTGGAGTGGTTCGCCGCCAATGTGATCCCCTATCTGAAAAGCGGGCAAAAGGTGCTGGCCATCACGAAGGGGCTCCACAGGGCAGCGGACGGTGCGCCGCTCCCCTTCCCGCTGTGGTTCTCCGCGCTGCGTCCCGACGTATCCTTCAACGCCGTGGGCGGTCCCTGCATCAGCTTTGAACTGGCGGACCGCATCCACACCGAGGTAGCGTTCTGCGGCAGAGACAAGGAAACCCTGGCATTCCTGCGGGATGCCTTCGCCACGGCGTATTACCACATTTCCGTCACCGACGATATCCGGGGCATCGAAGCGGCGGTGGCGCTGAAAAACGCCTATGCCATGGCGGTGAGTCTGGCCATCGGCGCCTATACGAAAAACGACCCCGCCCTGCCGGAAAAATACAACGCACAGGCCGGACTGTTCTACGAAGCCTCCCGGGAGATGCAGCAGATCATCACCCTCCTGGGCGGACGGAACGACGCGCTGCCGTTCGGCGTGGGCGACCTGTATGTGACCGTATTCGGCGGACGCACCCGGCGGCTGGGGGTGCTCCTCGGCGCCGGAGTCAAATTCACCGAGGCGCAGGAGATCCTCAAGGGTGTCACACTGGAATCGGTGGCGATCATCCGGGTTCTGGGGAACTATTTGGGCGATCGGCTCCCGCGGTTCCCGCTGATGGAGCACATCTATCGCCGCATCACGGAAAACACGCTCCCGGAGATCCCCTGGGACGCCATGCGGTGCGATTCCTTTGAAGCCTGATTCCCGGGGAACGACCCATAAGCCCGCCAAGCGGCCGGCAGACAAGCCGGCCGCTTTTTGTTGGCCGCGACGCGCGCCAGGGCTTTGCCCCGGCGGACAGCGCGTCCCCCGGCTGCCGGACTGTCCCCGCAGCCGGCAGCGCATTTTAATTTTTCACATTTTCGCGACAATAATCTACATTGTCCAGCACCGGTATCTATGCTATAATTACGGCATAAGAACGGGATAAAATCGGGACAATTGCCGAAAAGAGGGACAGATATGGCGCATACCATCCGAGAACGGTTTGCACAGATCGGCGGACAGCTCCGCACGGTGGGCGCGGGGGCGGTCAGCTATGTATTCTTCGCCGACGCGCATTTGGACGAATATTTGCGCAAGGATGCCGCCGGTGCCCTGCGGGTATACGAGGACGACAGCACCGTGGAGCGGCGGATTGCCCGGTTCATGAGCCATCTGGAGGAAGCGGTGCATTTCGTCAACGCCACTCCGGAGATCGACTTTGTGGCCATGGGCGGCGATATGCTGAACGCCTACAGCATCCGGGGCAAGCAGGCGGTGCTGGACACCCTCAACCGGGCGCTGTCGCCGCTGCAAAGCTGCCGCAAGCCGGTGGTGCTCGCCTTCGGCAACCACGACGACAACGGCTTCCAGACCCTCAACCCGGACATCCCCGCCCTGCGCCCCGAATGGCTCATCAGCGATATGGACTGGCGGGAGCGGGTGCTGGACCGCTATCCCGGCGCCGAAAGCCGGGTGCATGACGAGCGCTATCCGTACTCCAAGTATTTCTACATGGATCTGCCCGACAAGCACACCCGCATCGTGGTGCTGGATACCATGGATATGCGCAAGCCCTTTGACGCGGCCGGCACCGTGACGGACATGACCAACCGGCTCCCCCGCTTCTGGTACACCGATCAGCAGCTGGACTGGCTGTGCCGCCGGGCTCTGCGGGCGCCGGACGGCTGGGATTATATTCTCATCTCCCACATGGGCATCCAGCAGGATACCAGCGACAACTGCCGCAACGGAGACAGGCTCCGGGCGGTGCTGCAGGCCTTTCAGCAGCGGGGCGCGGTTTCGCTTGACTATACCGACATGGACGGAACCCCTGTGTCCATCGAAGCGGACTTCAGCCCGCTCCGGGAGAGCAGGCTGTTGCTCTATCATTTCGGCCATCAGCACGCGGAGCTGGTGCATTACAGCCCGGACATCGACCTGTGGCAGGTGGCGACGGGCTGCGAAAACGTCTGGGGCGGATGCGGCGATGCCGCCGGGGACAAGAGCCTGCCCTGGGTATACATGACCGACCGCACCGAGGGAACGGAACGGGAGACCTGCTTCGACGTATTCTCCGTCCGCCGGGAGGTTGGATACAAATTCAATGTGGGACCGGGTCGGGACGCCGTGATGAAACGGTGAGGGACGCGATCCATCGGACGGCTATCTGCGCCCCTTGCGGGACGCGCGGGATGTAAGAACCAAAAACAGCTTCAGCGGAGGGATCGTATTGAAAGCCTTAACAAGAATCGAGACCTGCCCCGGAGAGGGCATCTACCGGCGGAGCGAAACGGTGGAAATGAACGATTTCCCCGCCAACACCGAATGGGGCATCGTCAACGTATACGACGATGTGCAGTATCAGGAGATGCTTGGCTTCGGCGGTGCCTTTACCGAATCCTCCGCCTATCTGTATGCACAGCTGAGCGAGGCAGATAAGCGGCGATTTCTGGAGCTGTATTTCAGCCGGGACACCGGCATCGGCTACAATTTCGGCCGCTGCCACATCAATTCCTGCGATTTCTCTCTGGGAGTCTATGCCTCGGTGGAGGAGGGCGACCGGACGCTGGATTCCTTTCAGCTGGAACGGGAGAAGCGCTATATTCTGCCGTTTCTGAGGGATGCGCTGGCCCGCTGTCCGGAGGAGCTGATTCTGTTCGCCTCCCCGTGGAGCCCGCCGGCCTACATGAAGGACACCCGGGATATGCTCCACGGCGGCAGGCTGCTGGAGGAATATAAACCCGTGTGGGCGCACTACTACGCCCGCTATATCCGGGCCATGGCCGCCCAGGGGGTGACGATCCGCGCCGTTTCCGTCCAGAACGAGCCGAACGCCGTCCAAACCTGGGAGAGCTGCAATTATTCCGCTCAGGAGGAGGCGGATTTCATCGACCGGTATCTCATCGACGCGCTGGACGCGGAGGGGCTGGGCGACGTGCGGATCCTGATCTGGGATCACAACAAAGAGAGCGTCTATGACCGGGCGAAAGCCGTTCTAAGCAACCCGCGGGTCAACGAGCGGGTATGGGCGGTGTCCCACCACTGGTATTCCGGCGACCATTTCGAGGGGCTGAGATTGGTGCACGAGCAGCTGCACAAGCCCCTCATCTGCGGCGAATTCTGCGGGCCGATCACCGAGGACGTGAACACGCTGGCAGAAAAATACGGCGTGGAGATCTGCGAAAACTTCAACCACTTTGACATCGCCTCCTGCGACTGGAATCTGCTGCTGGACCGGAACGGCGGGCCCTACCACAACCGCACCCAGAAAACCGAGGGCGACCTGTTCGAGAACAAGGAGGACGGCTGCTATGCGCCGATCCTGTACGACACCGACCGGGGCGAGCTGGTCGTGACCCCCATCTATCACTATATCGGCCACTTCTCCCGATATGTACAGCGGGGCGCCCGGCGGGTGGCGACCACCAAGCACAGCCGGGAGCTGTATACCTGCGCGTTCGTCAACCCGGACGGCAGCCGGGTGTGCGTGATGATCAACACCTCCGACAAGCCGCAGTTCGCCACCCTGCGCTATCACGGCGGCTGCACCAAAAATGTGATGAAACCCCATTCCATTATGACACTGATATTTTAGGAGTTGACGCGATATGAAACGGCAGCAGGCATTTATCGACAACGGCACGGGGTTCCTCAAGGGCGGGCTGCACTGCCACACCACCCGCTCGGACGGAAAGCTCACCCCGGAGGAGGTGCTGGCCTATGCCAAGGGACAGGGCTACGACTTCATGGCCTTCACCGATCACCAGATCTATAATCTGAAGAACTTTGCCCCGGAGACGGGGCTGCTGGTGATCCCCGGCATGGAATACGGCAACGATCTGGAAAAGGGGCACGGCTTCCGCTGCTACCACACGGTGTGTCTCGGCCCCTCCAAAGAGGACGGCAACGGCTTCGAGCAGGATGAGACATTCGCGTGGGGCTCTGCAAAGAATTCCGAGGAATACCAGCCCTGGCTGGATGAAATTCACGCGAAAAAGAATCTGACGATCCTCTGCCATCCCCAATGGAGCAGCACCAGCGCCAAATACTTTGAGACCCAGCAGGGCAATTTCGCCATGGAGGTCTGGAACAGCGGCAGCGCCCTGTTCGGCGACTGCGACGGCGACGCGACCTACTGGGACGAGCTGCTGGGGAAAGGCATCCGCTGGTACGGCGTGGCGACGGACGATTCCCACTTCCTGGGGGATCTGTGCAAAGGCTGGGTGATGGTCAGGGCCGATAAGAATGTCAACGCCATTCTGGCCGCGCTGGAGCGGGGCGAGTTCTACTCCTCCTGCGGCCCGGAGATCTACGATTTCTACGTAGAGGACGGCAAGGCGGTCATCGACTGCTCGCCGGTGGCCCGGGTGCGGCTGCAAAGCGATCGGCATCCCAATCGGGTGACGGTGGATGAGGCGGGTAATCTTACCCACGCCGAGTTTGATATCGAGCATTATTGGGCCGGGCCGTACGATTATGTCCGCATCACTCTGGTGGACAAGGAGGGCCGAAAGGCCTGGACGAACCCGATCTTCCTGTAATGAATATACAAAGAAGGAAGT
>CAKUAQ010000013.1 GCA_934636435.1 uncultured Eubacteriales bacterium | reverse complement strand
GGGTTTTATTTTTTGAGCACCACAATATATTGTGGTGCTCAAAAAATAAAACCCATTCATTTTCGCGACGATCCGCGGGTAAAAGCCCGCCGTTGCAAGGGTTGTCCATTTTCGGCCAACCGCCGATGACCCCATAGGAATCGACGGCTCTTGTGTCAGTCGGTCACAGTATCGGACAGATGATACTGGAATCCGCTCAGATCATACACCTCGGAGAAGGAGGACGCATATTGCAGCGCCGTCCCCGCGCCGATGGCCACACAATGAGACGGCTCCTCCGCCGGGCGGCACGCGATCCCGGTTTCCCGGCGGATCCGCTCCGGCAGTCCCCGCAGCCGCGCCATTCCGCCGGTCAGGCAAATGCCGTTACCCAGCACATCGCCGATCAGCTCCGGCGGGGTGATCTCCAACGCCCGACGCACCGCATCCAAAATGAGCAGGAGGGATTCCTCCATGGCCTCATGGATCTCCGCCGCCGTCACCGACCGGGACACCGGCAGCCCGGTGAGGGAATCCCGCCCCTTGACCACCGTCGTCATTTCCTCCTGCGGCACCACCGCCGAACCGACGGCGATTTTCACCTGCTCCGCCATAGTGGGGCTGATGATCAGCCCATAGACCGCCCGGATGCTCCGCACAATAGCCTCGTCCATCGCGTCTCCGGCCGTGCGCACCGACACCGACACCGCCTCGCCCCGCAGTGTCAGCACCGACACGTCCGTGGTGCCGCCGCCGATATTCACCACCATCCGGCCGCACGGAAGGCTCACATCCAGCCCCGCTCCGATGGCCGCCGCCACCGTCTCCGGCACCAGCGTCACCCGGCGGGCTCCGGCGGAAATCACCGCCTCAATGAACGAGCGGCGCTCCACCTCCGTCATACTCTCCGCGACGCTGACCGCGGCGCAAGGCTTCGTAATGCGGTTGGCATATACCTTGCGGATAAAATGCCGCAGCATCTTCTCCGCCATATCGTATTCGGCGATCACACCTTTACGAATGGTCTGTATCGCCAGGATGGAGGGCGGCGTGCGCCCCAGCATCTCTCCGGCTTCTTCCCCGCAGGCGATCACCGAGCCGTCCCGTTTGCTAACAGCGATTACCGAGGGCTCGTCCAACAGGATCCCCTCGCCGGGGGCATAGATCACCGTGCGGGAGGTACCCAAATCAATTCCCAAATTCATAGCCCTGCTCCTTCTTTTTCGCGAATCTTCCCTTGTATTATACACCGTTCGGCGAATTTTGCAACCCATCCCCGCTGCCATCTTCTGCATCCGGGACGGTGCCGGCGGCGGTGACGGCATAAACCTCCGCCGCGCCCGCCAGCTTCAGCATCTTCGCACATTCGTCCAGCGTGGCGCCGGTGGTGACGATATCGTCCACCAGCAGCACGGTTTTCCCCGCAGCCTGCGCCGGTTCGGGCACATCAAAAGCGCCCAGCAGATTGCCCTTGCGCCGGGAGGCGGACAGCGACTTCTGGGGCAGCGTCTCACCGGGCTTGGTCAATAGCGGCAGCAGAGGAACCGCCAGCCATTCCGCCAGTCGGACGGCCAGCAGCTCCGCCTGATTATACCCCCGGCGGCGGTATTCCTTCCCGTGCAGCGGCACCGGTGTCACACAATCGAACGCGATGCCGCCGTATTCCCGGCGCAGCACCTCCCGCATCTCTGCCGCAAAGCCGTCGGCGGTGGTGTTGCACCCCTTCTCCTTTAAGCGGAAAACCGCCTCATGCAACCGCCGGTCGTAGGGCAATGCGGTCACACAGCGGGCATAGTGCCGCCGATGCTTGCCGCAGGTGCACAGCCCCTCGCTGCGTCCGCAAAAAAGGCACAGCGGCGGCAGCATGGACGGCGGGTCCTGCTGACAGCGGCGGCATAGATGTCCCTCCCAGCCGATCACCTCATAGCAGAGCAGGCAACGATTGGGAAACAGCGCGTAGACAAAGCGGCTTGCTTTTTTCACAGTTCCAACTCCCCGGCGCGCTTCAAAAACGTCCCCAGTCCGGTGTACCGGCGGGTCTTGCGGTTATTGTCGATCATCGCCTGCACCGTCTGGCGGCTCCCCACCATCACGAGCAGGTGCTTGGCGCGGGTCACGGCGGTATACAGAAGGTTCCGATAGCTGAGATTCGGCGGATTGCGCAATAACGGCAGGATCACTCCGTCGAATTCGCTGCCCTGACTCTTATGTACCGTGATAGCATAGGCCAGCTCCAGATCCAGCGCGTCCTGTTTCGTATACAGCGCCACCCGGTCGTCATAGCGCACCTTGACGGTATCCTCCCGGGGCAGCACCTCCTCCAACACGCCGATATCGCCGTTGAACACGCCGCTGCCGCACTCGCCGTCCGCCTTTTCCCAGGGAATATCGTAGTTGTTGCGGGTGTGCATCACCTTATCGCCCTTGCGCAGGGTCATGCCCTCCACCGTCACCTCCGGCTTTTGCTTATCCGGCGGATTCAGGAGCGCCTGTAAGCGGCGGTTCAGCTCCACCGTGCCCAGCTCCCCCCGCCGCCCGGGACACAGCACCTGCAAGCCGTTGAGCACCGAGTAGCCGTAGGCATCGGGCAGCCGGTGGTGGCACAGCTCCAGCACCGTATCCGTTACCGCCGCCGCCGTGGCCCGGGGCATAAAGAAACAGTCTCCCCTATTATCCAGTTCCATCGTCTCGCCCGACACGATCCGGTGGGCATTATACACGATCCGGCTCTCCAGTGCCTGCCGGAACACCCGGGTCAGCTGCATCACCGGCACCGCGCCGCTGGTCATCAGATCCTGCAGCACGCATCCCGGTCCCACCGCCGGCAGCTGGTCGGTATCCCCCACCAGAATCAGCCGGCAGCCGGTTTTCAGTGCCCGCAGCAAACTTTCAAACAGCGTGATGTCCACCATGGACATCTCATCCACCACCACCGCATCCGCATCCAGCGGATTCTTCTCGTTACGGTCAAACACCGGGGTATCGCTCTCATCCCAGCGCACCTCCAGCAACCGGTGGAGAGTTTTCGCCTCGCGACCGGTCAGCTCCGAGATGCGCTTGGCCGCCCGCCCGGTTGGCGCTGCGATGCACACCGTCTCCCCCATGCTCTCCAGCAGCGTGATGATGCCCCGCAGCGTGGTGGTCTTACCGGTGCCGGGGCCGCCGGTAAGGATGAGGATCCCCTTTTCCACCGCCGCCAGCATGGCCTGCCGCTGCTGTTCCTCATAGGTGATATGAAAATTCTTCTCCATCGCGTCGATGCGCAGGGTCAGATCCTCCACGGAGGTCTGATCGTGGAAGCCGCACATCAGATGGATCCGCACGGCGACAAACCGCTCCGCCTCAAACATCCGGGGCAAAAACAGGAACGGCCGTCCCTCCAGCTCCTCCCGCCGCAGCTCCATAGACGCCACCATGCGGGACACCGCCGATTCCACCGTATCCGGCGGCACATCCAACAGCTGCACCGCCGTAGGAATCACCTTATCCTCCGGCAGGCAGGTGTGACCGTTCCCCGTATTATGCCGCAGAACGTACTGGATCCCCGCCTCCAGACGGTGGGGATCCAGCTTATCCCCCTGCAAGGTCATACACAGCTGATCCGCCCGCTCGAAGCCGATATACAGCCCCGGCGAACACAGAATATACGGGTTCGCTTTGATTTTCGGCAGGGTCATGGCGCCAAATTTCTTCCAGCAGCGCAGGGCCTCATTAGGAGTCAGACCGTAGGATGCGAACGCCATCACCACCTCCCGCAGTCCGAACTGGCTGCAGAAGCTCTCGCCCATCTCCCGGGCCCGTTTCAGAGATATCCCCTTGATGGAGGCCAGCTTTTCCGGCTCCTCCTCCAGTATGCGCAGAGCATCCGCTCCGAACCGATCCACGATATGCATCGCCGTGGAGGGGCCGATACCCTTGATGGCACCGGAGGACAGATACCGCAGTATGGTGGCGGCATCGGTGGGCAGACTGCTCTCATAGGCGGTGGCCTTAAACTGCCGTCCGAAATTTTTATGCTCCACAAAGCTCCCCTGCAAACGCAGCATTTCCCCTACCTGCACCTGCGGGAATGTGCCCACCACCGTCTCCAGATCGGTGCCGGTGTCCAGCTCCAGCACCGTCCAGCCGTTTTCCTCATTGCAGAATACGATGTGCTCCACCGTGCCGGTGAGCAGTTCTTCCTGTTTTTCTTCCTCCACGATGGGGCTCCTTTCCTACGATTCCGGTTTTTTCTCCGCGTCTGTCAGGTGGGTGACGATCCCATACAGTTCCTCTGCATCCACCGGTGTCACCGACGGAATCTGCTGCGCCAGCAGCCGGGCAATGCCCAATTCGTCGATATCGGATGCGGTGTCGGACAGCAGCACATAGGTATGCGCCCCCTCGTTCCACGCCGCCTGCGCCTCCAGAGAACGCAGCAGCGGCTCCGACACACCGGGCTTTCGGGGTACAGCGATCCTGTACAGGTCCACATCCTTACATCGCCAAAACCACAGGCACAGCTGCCGTATCAGCTGCGCGCATCCATACAGCGCCAGCAGCAGCAACAGCACCCAGGCGAACCATTCTGCCATTCCCATAAGCACCCTCCCTCTGACACGGCTCTGACTGGCCGCGTCATGCCATCCTATGCGGCGGAGGGTGGCCCGGTGCCAGTCCGCACCGGGCAAATCCGAAGGAGCCGCGCCCGCTCTTCCTCAGGCAATGAGGAAGTCACGGTCATCCGGCATTGAAGCGGCTGATGGACTGACGGTACAACAGCCGTCCCAGCGCACGGGCATCGAACGGAATCACGGGGTACAGGTACTTGCCGCCGGTGACGGTTTTCGTTGTGACCAGCACCAGCAGCATCACCGCCATGCCCGCCAGCAGACCCCAGCCGCCGAACAGCCAGGTGAGGATCAAAAACAGCACTCGGAACAGCTTGAACGCATACGCCAGCTCATGGCTGGGCTGGGTGAAGGAGGCAATCGCCACAAACGCCATATAGGCCAGCAGCTCCGGCACAAACAGCCCCGCCTGCACCGCGAATTCTCCAAACACCAGCGCCCCCACCAGACTGAGCGCATTGCTCAGCGACGTGGGTGTATTGAGGGAAGCCAGCTTGAGCGCGTCGATCAATATCTCTACCAAAATGAGCTGCACAATGAGGGCGATCCCGTTGGGCTCCTTGATCCGGATGAATTCCAGCGCCGGCGGGATCTTATCCGGATTCTGCATCAGCCAGTACCACACCGGTGTCAAAAACAGCGTCGCCATAAAGATCAGACCCCGCACCAGCCGCAGATAGGTGCCCACGATAGGCGGGAAGCAATAATCATTGGTGTCCTGAGAAAAAGCAAAAATGGAGGTGGGCAGGATCATCGCCGCCGGAGAATTATCCACCAGCAGCACGATCTGTCCCTCGGCGATGCTGGCGGCAGCACAGTCCGGCCGCTCGGAATACCGCACCCGGGGGAAGGGGTTATACCACTGCCCCCGCAGCAGACATTCCGTCAGGCTCTCCTGCCCCATGGTCAGGGTGGGGATGGTGATCTCCTGCAGGCGCTTACGCAGCCGTTTCAGATATTTCTGATCCACCCGACCGTCCATATAACACAGGCACACATCCGTGGCAGACAGCTTACCGACCTGGATCACCTCAAAGGTCAGGGACGGATCCCGCAGCCGCCGACGAATGAGCGCGGTATTAAACACCAGCGTCTCCACCAGTCCGTCCCGGGAGCCGCGCATGACCCGGTCGCTCTCCGGCTCCTCCACGCCCCGCACGGGATAGGTGCGGCTGTCGATGAGCACCACCCGATCCAGGTCCTCCACCACCATCGCCGTGGCCCCGGACAGCACCTGCACCGTCACCCGCTCCAGATCGGCGGTGCAATCCACCTCCACATAGGTGACGAACCGGGCGATAAACTGCTCGGCATCGTTGACACCCTCCACATCCTCCGGCGGCAGCTTGGAAAGAAACTCCAGCATCTTTTCCAGCACTTCGTCCTTGGTAAAGCCGTCCACAAAATACAGCGTTCCCTGCCGACGCCCCACCGACACGGGACGGCTGAGCAGATCAAAGCTCTTGTCCACCCGCAGCTTTTCGTTGAGTCGCTGCACCGTTTCCTGATACGTCAAACCACACACTCCCTTATCCTCAGTCGATAGGGTTAGTATGGATAAAAAACTCTAAAATATAATCGCCATAATCGACGGCGTCGCGATACCGTAAAAATCCGTCCCGCATACTGCGCGGCGGCATTACGGCTCTGATCCGTCGGACAGCGCGATGATCCCCGCCAGACTGCCCCGCTCCCCGCCGGTCGCCCGGTGAGACCAGAACACATCCGGGTGACAGCGGGTGCAGAGATCGGTCACGGTGATGTGATCCGATCGCACCCCGGCCGCCAGCAACCCCCGACGGCACACCGCCCACAGGTCGATGTGGTATTTGCCGCCGCCGTTTTCCACATAGCAATCAGAGGCGAAGTGGGACGCCTTTTCAAAAGCCTCCAGCACCGGGGCATCCACCTCGAAACAACAGCGCCCAATGGAGGGTCCGATACCCACCAGAATATTCCCCGGCTCACAGCCGTAGTCCGTGTGCATCTTCTCCACCGTGACACCGCCGATATTCCCGGCGGTGCCCCGCCAGCCGGAATGGCTGGTGGCTACCACCCGCTTCACAGGGTCGACGAAAAACAGCGGCACACAATCCGCATACTGGGTGCACAACGCCACTCCCGGCTCGTCGGTGATCATTCCGTCCACATCGGTATACCCGCGGGGGCGGGTCACACCCCGTCCCCGATCGGCGGCAGTCACAGAGATTACGCGGGTCGTATGGGTCTGAGCGGAAATGACCGTATCCTCCGCCCGCACCCCGACGGCAGCGCAAAAGCGCCGAAAATTATCCGCCACCGCCGCCGGGGAATCGCCGCGGGTAAAGCTCAAATTCATGGAGCGCCAGATTCCCTCGCTGACGCCCCCGAGACGGGTGGAAAACCCATGGCGCACGAAAGGAACGGCATCCAGCGCCGGAAAAGTATAATACAGCAGCTCCCCCTTGGTATGCGCCGCCAGTGTGCGGCTGACAGGCGGAGTCAACGGGCATCCTTTCCGGCGGCATCCGCACAGGCCTGCAGGATGGCGTTGCACACCGTATCCCGCCCGAATTTGTCAATGATATGTCGGCGGATCGCCTGCCGGTCGTAGGTGGGAGCCTTATCCAGCATGGTCAGCATCGTCTGCGCCATGGCCTCCACATCGTCCACCGGCACCAGCAGCCCGGTTTCCGGCGTAATGATATCCTGAGGGCCGCCGCACATGGTCCCGATGGCCGGGCGACCGCAGGCGGCGCACTCATGCAGCACACAGGACAGCATCTCCGTCCGGGAGGAACACACGAAGCAGTCGCAATCATTCATAAAATCCACCACCTGCTCCCGGGGAATATTCCCCACCAGATGGCAGACCTCCTCCAGCCCTTCCTCGTGGATAATCCCCTGCAAATAGTCCCGCAATCCCCCCGCACCGGCAATACGCAACAACACCGGACGGTCGGTCAGGTGCCGCAGGCGGGCAAAAGCGCGGATCAGTGTATCGTGTCCCTTGATCGGGCGCAGCTGCCCCATGGCGGCAAAGGTAAAGGGGGCATCCGGATCCTCCTTATCCCGAATAAAAAACCGCCGCTCATCCACAAAGTCCGGGATCAGCCGGGTATCCGCCTTATAGGGCTGCATGACCTCCATCAGTCTGGAGCCGACACAGGCATTGACCCTGGCCGCATCCATGACGGTATACAGCCGTTTCCGGGCGGCGCTGCCCTCCCCCTCCGTCACCACAAAGGAGGAATGCTCCATAAAGAACAGGGGCAGCCCATGCCGCCGGCACAGAGTTACCGCTTCATACCCTTGCAGGGACGACCGCAGATTCACCACATCCGGCCGCCCCCAGGTCTTTTCCAACCGGCGGTACATCTTCTCCAGCATCCGGGTGCGCTGAAAACAGCGTCCTTTCTCCCAGCGGGGAGTCAGGTTGGGCTTGACCCAAATATAGGTCTCCACACCGTTGACCACATCGTGCATGCGCTGGTTATCGGCGCGGCGAAAGCTGCCGCCCACCTCCGCATACAGCACCGCCACCCGGTGTCCCCGGGCGGCCAGCTCCTCCGCCTGCTCTTTATAAAACGAGCCCAACAGCGGCGCGTTCTTTGTCCCGTACCAGGAGGGGATCATCAGAATGTTCATCCGTATCTTCCTTTCATCGGATCGTGGATCCGGCTCATTTTACGGCAACAGCACACCGCTCTCCGTCGGCGGCTCACCCGTTTCCTTTCGGGAAAAGTATTCATCCAGCACCTGCCGCGCCACCTGGGATGCCGCACCGGAGGTGCCCCGCTCCATCACCACCGCGATGGCGATCTCCGGATCGTCCGCCGGAGCATAGGCAATAAAGGTGCCGTGGTCGGAGGAATCCCGGATACCGGTCTGCGCCGTACCGGTCTTGCAGGCGACGGTATAGGGGGTGGCGCTGAACAGCGCTGCCGCCGTGCCCGCCTTGCCCACGGCGATCATGCCGGCTTTCACCGAGGTTCTCGCCGCCTCACTCCACTCCACGGTGGACGCCACCTCCGGCTCAATGACCGTATCGGCATTGCTGTCAAAGCTGCGCAGCGATCCGATAAAGTGGGTCTTATACCGCACGCCGTTATTGGCAATCATGGAAACGTATGCCGCCAACTGGATCGGGGTATAGGAACCCTTCTGGCCGATGGCCAGCTGCAGATAGTCGCCCGCCACCCAGGAGTCCCCGATGGACTGAAGGTATTCCGGCGTTTGCTGCACACCGGCGGACTCGCCGATCTCCACACCGGTCTTCTGTCCGAAGCCATACTTCGTCAGATAGCCGAACAGGCTGCTGCCCATCAGCCGCCCCACCTCATAAAAGTAGTAGTTGCAGGATTTTTGAATCGCTCCGACCACATTCAGATTGCCGTGATGTCCCAGACAATTGGGCGTATAGCTGGGGGCATAATAGGTATAGGTACGCACGCAGTTGATATAGGTCGAGGGCGTGATCTTTCCCTCGGTGATGGCCGCCAGCGCCACACCGGGCTTAAAGGTGGAACCGCAAGGGAACGCGCCGTACAGCGCACGGTTGAACAGCGGCTTATCCGGGTCGGCGGACAACGCCGTATAGTTCTCGGAATAGGTTGTCAGATCGTAGCTGGGCCAGGAAGCGCAGACCTTCACGCCGTTATCCTTCACATCCAGCACCACCACCGAGCCGCTCTTGATGTCCTTGCCCTTTTTGACGGCCGCGGTAGCGCGCATCTGCAGGATCTTGTCATTCAGCGCCTGCTGCGCCTTCTGCTGCAAACGGGAATCAATGGTGGTGATCACTGTCTGGCCCGGAACCGGTGCTTCCACCTCGGTTTTCGCCAGCACGGTACCTCTGGAGCTCTTGGTCAGCGTGCGCTTGCCCGCCTTGCCCCGCAGGTAGTCCTCCGCCGCCGCCTCGATGCCGCTCTTGCCCACAATATCGTTGAAGGAATAGCCCTTTTCCTTCAGCCCTGCATATTCCTCCGCATAGATGGGGCCTACCGTGCCGATCACGTGACAGGCCGTCGTGCCGCTGACATACTCCCGCACCGCCACCGTTTCCACATCCACACCGGGGTATTTATCGCTGTTTTCCATGAGCTTATACATGGTCTCGCTGGAAATATCGCTGGCAAAGGTATAGGGGGTGGAGACACCGAAACCGGCCGCCGTCATGGCATAGCGAATGCCTGCCAGCTGCCGCTGCTCGGTCTGGGAATAAGCCTTCAGCGCATAATCCCCCACCATCTGGGTCATGCAGTCCTCCGCCGTGGCATAGGAAGCCATATGCAGATAGCTTTTCATCCGGGCGATACCGCTCTCCCGCTCCTCCAGAAAGGTATAGGGAGCCTCATTGGAAACGGGCATGGTATCGTTCCATGCCTCCCCCTGCTCCTGCAGCAAATGCACCAGCTCCAGCAGGCAGTCGTTCTTCTCTTTCTGCTTCTCCTCGCTGGTGCCGTGAGGGAAAAAGTTATAATCCAGCACCACCGCATAGCTGGTCCGGTTGGACACCAGCGGGATCTGGTTGCAATCCAGTATTTCCCCCCGTGAGGGAGCGATCGCGATGGTGGTCTTGGTGCTGGCATCCGCCAGCGAGGCGTATTTATCCCCCTCCACGATCTGCACATAAAACAGACGCACGGAATACAGACCGAGCATCACCGCCATCGCCACGGCCAATGCCAGCAGGCGGCGCAGACTGAGTCCGGCGGTTTCTTTAGGCGAGCGCAGCATGATCTGTCTCCTTTCCGTTCATCGTGTTCAGGCCCGGATGCTGCGACGGATCAGCCGCGCCAACCCCAGCACCAACCAGTACATCAGCGGTGTCAGCAGCACCGTATACAGGCAATTGGGCAGATACACACGGCACAGCACCGCAAGCACCTGCTCCTTAAAAAACAGCACATAACAAAACAGCCACTCCAGCAGCGCCTGCGCCAGACAGGCGCCGGTGCACAGCAGCAGCGCCGACAGCAGATTCGCCCGCAGCAGCCATTCCACCAGCAGCCCGGCGGTAAGGCCGAGCAGCATCAGGACCAACGCGTCAAAGCCAAACAGGCGGAAGCTGTAAATGCCCCACAGCAGCCCGGACAGTGCGCCGATGATAGCGCCGGCCTGCGCGCCCTCGCACAGCGCCACGCACACCACCAGCAGAATAATCGGCACCGGGCGCGCACCCCATACCGTCGGAAACAGGTGGGGCGCATTTTGCAACAGCAGCACCGTCAGCGCCGCCAGTCCATACACGAGCAGTGACAAATAGTTTTTATGCCGAAAAAGACCGGGGATGCGTTTCATGCATACACACCCCCCTTAATCCGCCGCCTGCTGTCCGTCAAAGGAGGTGATCACCATCACCTGCTTCACATCAAAAACGGAAGCAAAGGGCTTCACGGTGGCATCCAGCGTCATTCCGTCGGCGGCTCCCGTCACCGTCTGCACAGTGCCGATCTTCAGCCCGCCGGGATAGATGCCGCCGATACCGGAGGTGACCACATAGTCGCCGATGGCCGCCCCGGAGGAACGCTCCAGCGTCGTCATGCGGATGGTATCGCTCCGCGCCTGCACCACCGTGCTGCCGGCGGTATACGCCGTATCCCCGGTGCGGCTGATCTGCACCGACACCTTATTGGAGGGATCGAAGATAGTCCGCACCTTAGCGTAGGTCAGCCCCACCTCGTCGATCACGCCGATCAGGTTGCCGTCGGTGGTCACCACCGGGTCATTCACCGTCACCCCGGAATTCTGCCCGGCAGAAATGGTGAAATTGCCGTAAAAAGCCGACGGATCCCGCCCGATCACCCGTCCGGTGGCAAAGGTATAATCCGAATGCTCCTCGTGCAGCCCCAGAATCTCGCTGTACCATTGATTCTTCTGCTTCAGCTCGTCGTAATCCACTACCTTTTGCCGCAGTTCGGCGTTCTCTTTTCGCAGCTGCTCCACCTCCGCAGACAGATCGCCGCTGCCGGTGATGCGGCCGAACAGCCCGGAGACCCCGTCCGACACATAGGAGGCAAGGCTCTGCAACGGTGTGACCACCGCCCCGGCGATGGTGGCCGGCAGCGTAGCCATCCCGCCGGAGGTAGCGCTGTAAATCATCATTCCCACGAAGAACAACGCCAGCGCCCCGACGATCTTTGCAAAAAAGCTCTTAAAAAAATTCTTCATATCGCTACCGGTCACTTCCCTTCGCCCTCATAAACGGCGCAAAAAACGGAAAAGCGGAAGACGCACGTCCTCCGCTATCCGCACACACACTCGTTCTTATCGGTGGTTGGAGCGGAAATTGCTGACCATGCCCAGATCCAGGCATTTTCCGGTGCCGTTCACCACGCAGTCCAGCGGATCCTCCGCCACATGCACCAGCATACCGGTCTCCCGGTTAATCAGCATATCCAGACCGCGCAGCAGCGCTCCGCCGCCGGTCAGCATGATCCCATTGTCGATGATATCGGCGCTCAGCTCCGGCGGGGTGCGCTCCAGCGTGGACTTGATGGCATCCACAATGGAGCTGACCGGCTCGGACAGAGCCTCCCGCACCTCCTCGGCGCTGATGACGATATTCTTCGGCAGGCCGTCCACCAGATTGCGGCCCTTGACATCCATGGAGCCCTCTCCCTCATAGGGAAAAGCGCTGCCGATGAGGATCTTCAGATCCTCGGCGGTACGCTCACCGATGAGCAGGTTATATTTCTTCTTCACATAGGAGATGATGGCCTCGTCGAAATCGTCGCCGGCGATCCGCACCGACTGAGCGGTCACGATATCGCCCAGAGAAATGACCGCCACCTCGGAGGTGCCGCCGCCGATATCCACCACCATGCAGCCGGCCGCTTCCTCGACCCGCAGTCCGGCGCCGATGGCCGCCGCCATGGGCTCCTCGATCAGCTCCACCTCCCGGGCGCCCGCCGCACGGGCGGACTCATCCACCGCCCGGCGCTCCACCTCGGTGACGCCGGAGGGAATGCACACGATCAGCCGGGGACGATTCAAAAAGGAGGATTTCAGCGCCCGCTTGATGAAATAGCGCAGCATCTGAGAGGTCACTTCAAAATCGGCGATCACGCCGTCCTTGAGGGGACGCACCGCCGTGATCGAGCCGGGGGTACGGCCGATCATTTCCTTCGCCTCGCTGCCGACCGCCAGCACCTCTTCCTTCTTCACGTCCACGGCTACCACGGAAGGCTCCCGCATGACGATTCCTTTCCCCCGCATATATACCAATGTATTGGCCGTACCCAAATCAATACCGATATCCCGATTAAAGAACATGATTCGTTCATCCTTTCCTCTCTGTAATATCCTCCGACAGTTTAAGTCTGCACCGTCTGACGTCTTATTATATACCGGATGAAAAAAAATCTCAATATGAAATTGCAAAAATTTACAGTTTTTTCGCATCTGCCGCAAATTCCGACAGCGCGCGCACCGTTCGGCCCCCCGGCAGTCCCATCACGGTATAAAAATCTCCCCGGATGCCCCGGACGAACCGCATCCCGTATCCCTGGATGCCGTAAGCGCCGGCCTTATCCATCGGCTCTCCGGTGGCCACATAGCTTTCCGCCTCCCGGCGGGTCATGGGATAAAACTCCACCTCCGCCGCATCGGTGAAGCCGGTCTCCCGCACCGTGCTTCCGGCGGCGTCCGCCACCATCAGCCACACACCGGTCAGCACCCGGTGGGTGTGCCCTTGCAACAGCAACAGCATTTCCACCGCCTCCTCCGGCGAACGGGGCTTCCCCAGCACCCGATCCTCCAGCGCCACCATGGTGTCCGACCCCAACGTGATCCGGCCGGGATAGAGGGGCGCCACCTGTGCCGCCTTGCTGTGCGCCAGCTCTCGCACCCGCTGCTCCGGCGGCAGTTCCGCCGGGGCAAACTCCCGTGCAGCCGGGTGCACCGTAAAGGGAACGCCCGCCAGTGTCAGTATTTCCTGCCGCCGGGGGGAGGCAGACGCCAATATAATCGGATTCATACTTCCTCTGTTCCTTCCTCTGCCCGAATGACCGCCAGACACAGCGTCGCCAGATCCTCCAGTGTTTTCAGCTCTCCCGCCTGCCGCCGCAGGACCGCCGCGCCCCGCAGCCCGGACATATACCAGGCGGCGTGCTTGCGCGCCTGCAACAGGGCGATGTGCTCGCCCTTCTCCGCCGCCGTCTGCTGCACCTGCCCCATGAGCAGCGCCATGCGCCGGGATACCGGCGGGTCGGGCAGCAGGGTACCGTGCTCCAGATACGCCTGTATCTGGCTGAATATCCAGGGGCGTCCCAGCGCCCCTCGTCCCACCATTATGTGGTCGCAGCCGGTTTCTTCATACAGCGCCGCCGCCGAGCGGGCATCGGTCACATCGCCGTTGCCGATGACCGGCACCTGCACCGCCCGCTTTACCTGCCGGATGATGTCCCAATCCACCGGCGGCGCATACATCTGATCCCGGGTGCGTCCATGGACGGCGATGGCATCTGCGCCGCCCGCCTCGCAGGCACGCGCCACCTCCACGGCATTGATGTGCTGCGGATCGTAGCCCTTGCGGATCTTCACCGTCACCGGCACCGGGACCGCCTCTTTCACCGCCTGCACCAGGCGGCGGCACAGCTCCGGCTCCCGCATCAGGGCGCTGCCGCAGTGATTGCCCACAATTTTCGGCGCCGGGCAGCCCATATTGAGGTCGATCCAATCCGGTGCATACTTGAGCGCCCGCCGGGCAGCCTCCGCCAGAATCGCCGGGTCGTCACCAAAGAGCTGCACCGCCGCCGGGCGCACGTCCGGCTCCAGCGCCAGCAGCTCGTCGCTTTTTCGGTCGCCGTAGGTCAGCCCCTTGGCGCTGACCATTTCTCCCACGGTGAAGGACGCGCCCATATCCCGGCACAGCCGCCGGAACGCCCGGTCGGTCACCCCTGCCATCGGCGCCAGCGCCGCATAGCCTTCAATTTGTATGCTGCCGATCTTCAAAATCATTCATCCTACTCTGAAATCTATTGCATTTATGCTAAATCGTGGTATACTGACTACGGTTAATTTCGAATCAGCCAAGTATGTCAAGGGAGATACCGCCATGAACACTCGATCCTCTGCCATTCTCAGCTATCTGATCCTCGCCGGATGCGCCGCTCTGTCGGCGCTGAGCTACCACATCTTTGTGCTGCAAAACAGCTTCGCTCCCAGCGGGCTGAACGGTCTCGCCACCATGCTCCAATATGCCTGCGGCTTTCGCATCGGCTATCTGAATCTGATCGTAAACATTCCGCTGCTGGTCGTCGCCTATTTCCGGCTGAATCGGGCGTTTGCCCTGCGCACCGGCGTCTACACCGTCGTGTTCTCCGCCGCTATCCTGCTGCTGGAGAAGGTGGATCTTTCCCGCTTTGCCTATGTGACCGACAACGGCACCAGCACCATCCTGGCGCCCGTCGCCGCCGGCGCCATCGGCGGTCTGCTGTCCGCCCTGACGCTGAAGCACGGCGGCTCCACCGGCGGCACCGACGTGGTGGCCGCCCTGGTGCGGAAGAAAAAGCCCTACCTCAATCTGGTATGGATGATCTTCGCGCTGAATATCGTGGTGGCCGGCATTTCCTATTTCGTCTATGGCTATAAGATCGAGCCGGTGCTGCTGTGCATCATCTACTGCTTCATCATCGGGCGGTTCAGCGACCGACTGCTGCAGGGCGGCAAGGAGGCGGTCAAATTCGAGGTCATCACCAATCAGGCAGAGGCGCTATCCCAGCGGCTCATCCATGATCTGCGCCACAGCGTCACCGTCGTCCCCGCCACCGGTATGTATTCCCACACCGGCAAGCAGGTGGTGCTGTGCGTGGTCAACAAGCATCAGGTGGTGGATTTTCAGAGCATTCTGCGGGAATTTCCCGGTTCCTTCGCCTACATTTCCACCGTACGGGAGACCATGGGCAACTTTAAGAAGGTCCAATAAACGGGAATCGTCTCACAGCCCCCAAAAACATTCGTGCGGCAGACCGCTCTCCAGCGGTCTGCCGCTGTTTTTTTATTCCGCCGGAAACGCCCAGGTTCCGTCCCGGAAGATGGCCACGCGGCTGCCGTCCTCCCGATAGCCGGTGACGGACAGATCCTCCGAACCCACCATAAAGTCCACATGGATCAGCGAATCGTTGATGCCCCGGGCGGTCAATTCCTCCTGCGACATCTCTGTGAAACCGTCCAGCACCTCGCCGAAGCCCTTGCCCACCGCCACGTGGCAGCAGGCATTCTCGTCGAACAGCGTGTTATAAAACAGCCGTCCGGAGCGGTTGATGGGCGATTCCTTGGGCACCAGCGCCAGCTCACCCAGCATGGAGGCACCCTCGTCCATGGCGAACATTTTCCGGAGAATCTCCTCGCCGTTCTCAGCCGTGCAGCCGGACACCCGCCCGTCGGTGAAATCCACCGTAAAATCCTCGATCAGCTGTCCCGACCAGCTTAAAGGCTTCGTTGCCACCAAATGACCGGAGCATTTGCCCCGCATGGGGCTGGTGAACACCTCTTCTGTGGGCATATTGGGTACATAGAACGTGCCATTCTCATGGTTCGTATCCCCGGCGCCGCCCCACTTTGCCCCCGGGATCAATTCCACGGAAAAATCCGTGCCATTGGCGCTCTTATACTCCAGGCGGCAGAACCGCTGCCGGTTGAGCCACTCCGCCCGGGCGGTCATCTCCGCCGTATGCTGCCGCCAGATCGCCACCGGGTCGCCCTCCCGGTCCATATAGGTGCAGGCGAAGATCGCCTGCCACAGCCGTTCCACAGCCTCACCCTCCGGCAGATCGGGGAACACCTTTTTCGCCCACGCCGGAGACGCCGCCGCTACGATCAGCCACTGGTGGCGACCGTCGATGGCATCCCGGTATTTTTTCAGCACCTTGCCCCGCAGCTGCGCCACGGTGGACAGCACATCCGCGGGAATTCCCGCCAGCTCATCCGGGTCGGCGGACTCAATGAAAATCCGCACCGGCAGCTGCGCAGTCATTTCGGCTGCCCGCGCCTCCTCCCAAGAGCGCACGGCGCCCAACGTCTCTACGGAAGCATACTGATAGTGCAGCCGGGACACCTCGCCGCACTCCCAGAACAGCTCCACCCGGGCGGCGCCCGCCCGATAGCATTCCTCCGTCACCGCTTTCACCAGCGGCACCTGATCCACGCAGGCGGTCAGCCGCACCCACTGACCGGGCTGCACATTGGCACCCACCTGCACCATCAGGCGGGCATACCGCTCCAAATCCGCTTGTTTCATCGCTGCTTCCTCCCTCATTGCACCTCGACGACATTCTGCAGCACCTGCACCATCGTATGCAGCGCCTCCACGGGAATCGCCTCGTAAATGCTATGGAAATTCACGCCGCCGGTGGGCAGATTCGGGCAGGGCAGCCCCTCATAGGACAGTCGCGCGCCGTCAGTGCCGCCCCGGATGGGCACCTCCACCGGGTTAAGCCCCGCCCGCCGCATGGCGTCCATCGCCCGGTCGATGATCTCCCGATGAGGCTCGATCTTCTCCCGCATATTGTAGTAGCTGTCCGTCACCGTCAGCTCAAAGGTGCCGGCTCCATACTTATCGTTGAGATACGCCGCCAGCCGGGTGAGAAACGCCTTGCGCTGCCCAAATTTCTCCCGGTCGTGATCCCGGACAATCATATGCACCCGCACCTCGGTTTCGTTGCCGGACACATCCGCCACATGGTAAAAGCCCTCGCGCCCCTCGGTATGCGCCGGTGTTTCCGCCGGTGGCAGCAGAGAAATCCACTCCGCCGCATACAATACGGCATTGCGCATCTTATTCTTGGCGGAGCCGGGGTGGGTATTCACCCCGTGGATCACCAGATCGGCAGCAGCGGCATTGAAGTTTTCATATTCAAACTCATCCACCTCGCCGCCGTCCACCGTATAGGCGTAATCCGCGTCAAAGCGGGCGAAATCAAAATGATCCGCCCCGCTGCCGATCTCCTCATCGGGGGTGAAGCATACGGAAATGCGCCCGTGGCGCCGCTCCGGATGCGCCGTCAGTTCGGCGCAGGCGGCGATGATCTCCGCCACCCCCGCCTTATCGTCCGCACCCAGCAGCGTGGTGCCGTCGCTGACGATCATCTCCTTGCCGAGGAATTTATCCTCCAGCATCTGCGCATTGGTACCGTCATAGGTGATGATGCGGGGCTTGACATTCTTACCGCTCACATCCGGAGAGGTATCCATATGGGCAATCAGCCCGATCTTCGGTGCTTTCTCGCAGCCGGGGGTGGCAGGTAAATGCCCGTAGACATAGCCGTTTTCATCCATAGCGGCGTCCCTCAGCCCCACCGCCCGCAGATCCTCCGCCAGCCGCTGTCCCAGAATTTTCTGGCACGCTGTGGAGGGGCAGGTGCTGCTCTGCTCATCCGAGGTCGTCTCGTAGGTCACATAGTCCATAAACCGTTCAATCACTGTCATTATGTTCACTCTCCTGTTCCATACCGTATCAGTATACCACGCACCGGGGCTTTACACAATCCCCCACAGCCGTTTTTTTTGCAAAAAGCAGCCCGGAACACAACGTTCCGGGCTGTTTTCCGCTTTACAGCACCTTGTAGCCTTGGGCTTCCACCGCCGCCTTCAGCGTATCGTCCGCCACCTCGTGGGACAGGGTCACCACCGCCGTGCCGGTCTCGTGGCTGACCTGCGCTCCGGTCACGCCGTCCAACGCCTCCAGCGCTCCCTTTACGTGCGCCTCGCAATGGCCGCACGTCATGCCTTCGATCTTCAGTGTTTTTGTCATGGTCGACGTCTCCTTTACCGTTATTTGTTCATGTTCGACCGGCGCGGAAACCGCACCGGGTTTGGAAAAGCGGAAGAAATTCAGCCGCAGGGCATTGGTGACCACGCAGAAGCTGGACAGACTCATGGCCGCCGCGCCGAACATGGGATTCAGCTCCCAGCCCAGCCAGCCGGAGAATACCCCCGCCGCCAGCGGAATTCCGATCACATTGTAAATGAACGCCCAGAAGAGATTCTCCCGGATATTCCGCAGAGTCGCGCGGCTCAGCCGGATCGCCGCCGGCACGTCGCTCAGGCGGCTGTGCATCAGCACCACGTCCGCCGCATCCAGCGCCACATCCGCGCCCGCACCGACGGCGATGCCGGTATCCGCCCGGGTCAGGGCCGGGGCATCATTGATGCCGTCTCCCACCATGGCGGTGGCACCCTGCCGGCTCAGGGTACGGATTGCCTCTTCCTTGCCGCCCGGCAGCACCCCGGCGATGACCTCATCCACGCCCGCCTGTCGTCCGATGGCCTCTGCCGTGCGCCGGTTATCGCCGGTGATCATTACCACCCGCAGGCCCAGCTGCTGCAATTCACGAATAGCAGCGGCGCTGTCCTCCTTGATCACATCCGCCACGGCTATAACACCCAGCAGCGCATCGCCCCGGGCAAAGAACAACGGGGTTTTCCCCTCCTCCGCCAGCGCGTTCGCCTGTTGACGAATCTCGTTCGGGATCGTCACCCGCCGGGCGACAAACGCCTCCTTGCCTGCCAGCAGCGGCTGTCCCTGCCAAACGGCAGTCAATCCGTTCCCCGGCAGCACCTGAAAGTCTTCCACCGGCGCCGGGGCCGTCCTCCGCTCCTGTGCCAGGCGGCAGATTGCCCCTGCCAGGGGATGCTCGCTCTTGGATTCCAGCCCGTAGGCTGCCGCCAGCAGCGTTTTCTCATCCGCTGCGCCCGCGAGAATATCCGTCACCACCGGCTCACCCTTGGTGATCGTGCCGGTCTTATCCAGCGCCACAATACGGGTGCGCCCGGTCTGCTCCAGCGACGCCGCCGTTTTGAACAGCACCCCATGGCGCGCGCCCACGCCGCTGCCCACCATGATCGCCACCGGTGTGGCCAATCCCAATGCACAGGGGCAGCTGATCACCAGCACCGAAATTCCCCGCGCCAGCGCGTGACCGACGGTGGCGCCGGTCAGCAGCCAAACAAGAAACGTCACCGCCGCGATGCCCATCACCGTGGGCACAAACACGCCGGATACCCGATCCGCCAATTTAGCGATGGGCGCCTTCGTCGCCGCCGCATTCTCCACCATGTGGATGATCTGGGACAGGGTGGTATCCTCTCCCACCCGGGTCGCCTGACACACCATATAGCCGGAGCGGTTGATAGTGGCCGCCGACACCCGGTCGCCCACGGTCTTATCCACCGGCAGGCTCTCGCCGGTGAGCGCCGCCTCATCCACAGCGCCACTGCCCTCCAGCACCTCGCCGTCGGTGGGGATCGTCTCGCCGGAACGCACCACAAACCGGTCGCCGGGCTTCACCTGCTCGATGGGCACCGTCTGCTCCCCCTGATCGGTGAGCAGCACCGCTGTCTTGGGTTTCATTGCCAGCAGCCCCCGGAGCGCGTCGGTGGTTTTCCCCTTGGAGCGCGCCTCCAGCATTTTTCCTACCGTGATCAAGGTGAGAATCATGGCGGCAGACTCGAAATACAGCCCGTGCATATGCTCCGTCACCGCTGCCATATCGCCCCGCACCTGCGCCGCCGACATAGCAAACAGCGCATAGGTGCTGTACACAAACGCCGCGCCGGCGCCCAGCGCCACCAGCGTGTCCATATTCGGCGAACGATGCCACAGCGCCTTAAAGCCGCTGATGAAAAATCGCTGGTTGATCACCATAACAATGCCCGTCAGCAACAGCTGCGCCAACCCCATCGCCACATGATCCTGCGCCAGAAAGCCCGGCAACGGCCAGCTCCACATGGTATGCCCCATGGAAATATACATCAGCACCAGCAGAAACACCACCGAGGAGATCAGCCGTCGCAGCAACGCCGGACTCTCGCGGTCTGTCAGCTTGTCCGTCGCGTCCGCAGACCTCTGCGCTCCCTTGACCGCCGCGCCGTAGCCTGCCGCCTGCACCGCGGCCACCACGGTCCGGGAATCGGCCGTGCCCTCCACCGACATGGAGTTGGTCAGCAAGCTGACCGCGCACTCCGTCACCCCCGGCACCGCCCGCACCGCCTTTTCTACGCGGGCGCTGCAGGCCGCACAGGTCATCCCGGTCACATCGTATCGCTCCACACATCCACTTCCCTTCCAAGGAGTCCATTCCCATTATACTCCATCGGTTAGCAAAAAGCAACTGCCTTTTCGGCCATACCGTATTGCCCGGTTGCTTGGTAGGCTTTTCCGGGCAAGCGGCGGCTCACTCCCGCTTGCGATACTCCCGCGGTGAGCACCCCATCTTCCGCCGAAACAGGTTAGAGAAATACTGGGCGTCCTCATAGCCCAGGCGAGCGGCGATTTCTCCCACCGGCAGCGTGGTGCTGGCCAGCAGGCGACAGGCAGCCCGCATTTTGCGGCGCAGCTGATAGTCATAAGGCGTCGTTCCGTATTCCCGCTTGAACAGCTTCTGGCAGTAGTCCGGAGACCGGTAGATCTGTTCCGCCAGCTCCCGGGCGCTGACCATCTGCCCCAGGCGCTCATCCATATAGCGCTTGAGGCGCTGTGCCTCCGGCGAATGCTTCTCCTGCGCCGCATCCAGCCGCAGCCGCCCCAATATCTCCATATACAGCCCGCACAGACGCAGCTGGCGTTCCTCCTCCGAATCGGCACTGCGCAGCAGCCGCAGCACCTCCTCAAAAAGAGGTTTGGTGCCGCCGCCGGGGAACACATGGCGCTCCTTCAGCTGGTAGGCGCTGAGCAGCTCCATCGCCAGCGCCCCCGACACATTGAGAAACACCTTTTCATACGGCTGCTCTGAATCGGCGTAATAATCGTGCCGCTCGCCCTCGTGCAGAATGTATACCTGATCCTGTCCGACTGTCGCGAGCGTATCCCCCACAGTGATATATCCCAAGCCCGACAGCACATATTCCATCACCACCACATCCGAGCGATCCCGGTGAATACGGTAACTGCTGTCCGGGTAAGTGACCCCGGCCATGGTAACATACAGCGGCAGCCGCTGCCCGGTATTTGCAAAACAGATCGTATCCTCGTTCACTGTTTTTCCTCACCTTTACACTGCGTTTTTCTATGGTTATTTTGATTATATTATTGTATCATACCGGTAGCAAATATGCAATAACCAATAGGAGTGTGTACTATGAAATTGCGTCCCCCTGCGATACCGCTGATCGCGGTCGATCCGTATTTCTCCGTTTGGAGCCGGGATGAGCTGTATTCCTGCAAGCCCTTCCACTGGACGGGCAGCCCCAATGCGCTGCTGGGTCTTGTCTCCGTCGACGGGGATGTCCGGCGCTTTATGGGAACGATTGAGAACAGCGCTGCGCCCGCCGTTCCGGAGCTGCCGCAGGCATCTATGACGCTGGATGCCTGCAGCACCACCTATACGTTTGCCGACGAGCGGATTCGACTGACCGCCGTGTTCACCTCCCCCATGCTGGTGGAGGACCTGTACTATGCTTCCCGTCCGGTCAGCTATCTGCATCTGTCGGCAGAGCCGCTGGATGGGCGCACCCACGATATCCGGATCCATCTGGCGGTCAGCGAGGAGCTGGTGCTGAATAAGGCGGGGGAAAGCCGTGCGCTCGCGTCACCTGTTTCCATCCCCGGCGTCACCGCGCGTAAGATGGGCAACGGCATCCAGCGCCCCCTCAACCGCAGCGGCGACGATCTGCGCATCGACTGGGGCTATTTCTATCTGGCAGTTGCCGGCGAAGCGGCCGTGAGCGATGAGGTGCGGGACGGACGGTATTGCATCGCCGCCGATTTTCCGCTGGAGGGAGAGCGGCTGGTAGCCTTCGCCTACGATGACGGCCACTGTCTGGAGTATTTCCATCAGCCGGTCGTCGCCTACTGGAAAAAGGACGGTAAAACCGCAGAAGCCGCCATCGCCGAGGCTTTCGCCGACTATCCGGCGCTGACCGAGCGGTGTCGGGCATTCTCGGAGCGACTGCACCGGGAGGCAGCGGAAAAGGGCGGAGAGGAATATGCCGAGCTGCTGGAACTGGCCTACCGGCAGATCATGGCCGGGCACAAACTGGCCGTCGATCCGGACGGGAATCTTCTGTATGTATCCAAGGAGTGTTTCTCCAACGGCTGTGCCGCCACCGTGGACGTCACCTATCCCTCCGCACCCATGTATCTCAAGTATAATCCGCAGCTGTTGGCAGCGATGCTGCGACCGGTATTCCGCTTCGCCCGGTCGGAGGGATGGAAATACGATTTCGCCCCCCACGATGTGGGCACCTATCCCCTCATCAACGGGGAGACCTACGGCGACTGTCTGCCGGAAGCGCAGATGCCGGTGGAGGAATGCGGCAACATCATCATCCTGATGGCGGCTCTGGCGGATGCGCCGGATTGCCTGCCTTTTGTGCAGGAAAACGTAGATCTCATAGAGCAATGGAAAAACTATCTGGCCCAATACGGCGAGGATCCGGAAAATCAGCTGTGTACCGACGATTTTGCCGGTCATCTGGCGCATAACTGCAATCTGACGCTGAAGGCGGTTTTCGGTCTGGTTGGATACGCCCGGATACAGAAGAAGCTCGGGAACCTGCCACAGGCGCAGGAGACCATGGATATTGCACACCGCTACGTGCAATCATTCCTCCGCCGCGCCGCCAATGAGGACGGCAGCACCCGGCTGGCCTACGACCGACCCGATACCTTCAGCCTCAAGTATAACGCCGTCTGGGATAAGCTCTGGCACACGGCACTTCTGCCGGATTCCTTTTATGCCGGTGAGATCGCCCGCTACAAGCGGGAGCAGCTCCCCTACGGCATCCCGCTGGACAGCCGCAAGACCTATACGAAATCCGACTGGCAGCTCTGGGTGGCCTGTGTGGCCGACAACGATGCCGATTTCCGTGAGATCGTCCACCTCTTATGGCTGGAGTACCACACCAGCCATTCCCGCGTGCCCATGACCGATTGGTACTGGGCAGATACCAGCGCTCAGGTCGGCTTCCAGCACCGCACCGTGCAAGGCGGCCTGTTCATGCGGCTGTTGATGGACTGAGCATCCCAGACACAGGACATCGCTTGCTATCGAAATAGCATTCCGCCCCCTTCTGCCGTATCTGCAGAAGGGGGCGGAATGCAAGCAGGAACCGCCCGCGTCCTTATAGGACACGGGCGGTTCTGTTGTCGGTAATTTACCGTATGCGCGCGGAGAGCTTAGCCCTCGAGGTACGCATACTGCAGATACCAGTAGCCATAGGGGCTATGCCAGGTGCCCTTCAGCTCGGCCTTCTGCAGCCAGAAGTCGTTGTAGTACGCAACAGGGATGCAGGCGTAATCATTCATCATGATCTTCTCCGCATCGTGCAGCTTCTCAAAGTGGGTCTTAGAATCCGCCACCTTGGAGCCGTTCAGAGCCTCGTCAAACGCCTTGCTGTTGTACTTACCATCGTTGTTGCCGTTGGTGGACAGGAACAGCTCGATTATGTTGGAAGCATCGTTGTAGTCCATAACCCAGCCGTTACGAGCCATCTCGTAGTTACCGGCACGACGCTGGGGAGTGAAAGCCTTCCACTCCACGATGTCGATGGTCATTTCGATGCCCAGCACCTCTTTGTACTGCTGCTGCAGATACTCGGCAACGACCTTGTGGTAACCGGAATCGTTGGTGGAGTACTTGATGGTCGGGAAGCCCTTGCCATCCGGATAGCCGGCCTCAGCCAGAGCCGCCTTAGCAGCCGCCTTGTTGGCCTCGAAATCCTTGCTGATGTAGGGGGTGCCGCCGTTCGCCTTCACGGAGTTGTCGAAGAACATCCCCTCGTAGTCCACGATGCCAGGGCCGACAAAGTTGTAGGCGGGGCTGTAGGTGCCCTGCATCAGGGTGTTGGCAATGTAGTCACGATCGATCGCCAGGTTCAGAGCCTTACGGACATTAATGTTGTTGAAGGGCGCCTTCTGGGTGTTCATGTTCAGGTAGTAGGTGCCCAGGATGGTGTCCACATAGAAATCACCGCCCTCGGTGGACTTCTTCAGGCTGGGAATTTCCTCGGTGGGAACATTTTTAATCAGCTGTGCCTCGCCGCTGTTATAAGCCGCAAAGGAAGCGCTCTCATCCTCGAGCAGCAGGAAGTTCAGGGTCTCGCTCACGATCTTGGAGTTATCCCATCCGCCTTTGTAGTTCGGGTTCTTCTTGCAGACGATGCGCTCGCTCTCCGTCCAGGAGGAGATCATGTAGGGACCGTTGCAGACATAAGTCTCCGGCTTGGTCGCCCAAGCGTCGCCATTGGCCTCCACAGTCGCCTTCTGCACCGGGCTCATGGTGCCGAACGCCACGATCTTATCAAAGTAAGAGCAGGGATACGCCAGCTTGACCGTCAGGGTCTTGCCATCCTCGCTGGCCTTGACATTCAGCAGGTCGGGGTTGGGCTCCGTGGTGGTCTTACCCTCGTCGTCGGGGTTGCCGATGGCATCCTTATAGCCGTCGATCATACCGATAACGGTGTCGGCATAGGGGGCAGCCAGCTTAACATCGGCGATCCGCTTGAAGGTGTACTCAAAATCCTTCGCGTTCAGCTCGGCGCCGTCGGACCACTTCAGACCGTCACGCATGGTGAAGGTCCAGGTCAGGCCGTCTTCGCTGACGGTGTACTTCTCTGCCTGACCGGGCTGCACCTTGTTATCCTGGTCGATGATCAGCAGAGTCTCGAACAGGGTGATCAGCATATTACCGCCGTCCACCGCGCTGTTCAGAGCGGGATCCAGAGTCTCGGGGTTCGGGCCGATCTGTACGGTGACTTCTTTCTTCGCTTTCTCCTTACCGCAGCCGGCAAGGCTCGCCAGACCGAGCACCAAGCAGAAAGCCAGAACCAGAGCCATGATTTTCTTTGCTTTCATTTTCTCCACTCCATTTCTCAAAATATGCAGTTGCCTGCTTATCCAATGCGCCCTGGCGACGCATTAAATACAAGTGTTGTCGGATCACTTCACGCGATCCAGATGGTGACAGGCCGCCCAGTGACCGGGGCTGACCTCCTTGAATTCCGGCACCTCCGCCGCGCAGCATTCATCCGCATAGGGGCAGCGGGTACGGAACCGACAGCCGCTGGGCGGATTGAGTGGGCTGGGAACATCTCCCTGCAGCGGAATGCGCTTGTTGGCGCGGGCGGTAACGGGATCCGCCACCGGAATGGCGGAAATCAAACTGCGGGTGTAAGGGTGGACGCTGTGCGCAATCAACTCATAGCTGTCCGCCAGCTCCACCAGCTTGCCCAGATACATCACGCCGATACGGTTGGAAATATGCCGCACCACGCTCAGATCGTGAGCAATGAACAGATAGGTTAATCCCAATTCCTGCTGCAGATCCTCAAACATATTGACGACCTGCGCCTGAATGGACACATCCAGCGCCGAAACCGGCTCATCGCACACGATAAACTCGGGGTTGACCGCCAGCGCCCGGGCAATGCCCACCCGCTGCCGCTGACCGCCGGAAAACTCGTGGGGATACCGGTTGGCGTGTTCACTATTCAGTCCCACGCGCTCCAGCAGCCGGATGATGCGATCCCGGCGATCCTGCTTATTCTCCGCCAGCTTATGAATATCAATAGCCTCGCCCACGATATCGCCGATGGTCATGCGGGGATCCAAGCTGGCGTAAGGATCCTGGAACACGATCTGCATTTTGCGGCGGTAGGGCAGCATATTGGCCGCAATCTTTTTCTGCTTGTCAAAGATGGTTTCGCCATCGTAGATAATGGTGCCGTCTGTCGGCTCATACAGACGCAGCATCGTCCGGCCGACCGTGGTTTTGCCGCAGCCGGATTCACCCACAAGGCCCATGGTCTCACCCTTGCGGATGGCAAAGGATACGTCATCCACCGCCTGCACAAAACGCTTATGGGAGCCGTGTCCGCCCGCCGGGAAATACTGTTGCAGATGCTGTACCTCAACCAGCGTTTTATCTTCACTCATGGCTGACCGCTCCTTCCGCTTCTTCTTTCTGGCGCAACCAACAATAGGTATAGTGGGTGTCGCTCAGATCCGTTTTCGGCGGCATCTCCCGCAGACAGATTTTCATGCAATTACCGCAGCGAGGAGCAAACGGGCAGCCTGCCGGAGGATTCAGCAGATCCACCGGCTGTCCCTCAATTGGAACCAGACGAGTGATCTCCTCGGCGTTCAGAACAGGGATGGACTTAATCAGGCCCTTCGTATACTCATGGCTGGGCTGATAGAAAATCTCATCCGTCGTCCCGTACTCCACAATATGGCCGGCATACATAACCGCGATCTTCTCGCACATACTGGCCACCACGCCCAAATCGTGGGTAATCATAATGATACTCATGCCCAGCTTTTGACGCAATTCCTGCATCAGCTCCAGAATCTGTGCCTGGATCGTCACGTCCAGAGCCGTGGTCGGCTCGTCCGCGATCAGCAGCTTCGGCTCGCACGCCAGCGCAATGGCGATCATCACCCGCTGCCGCATACCGCCGGACAGCTCGTGGGGATACTGCTTCAGCCGCTTTTCCGGCTCATTGATGCCCACCAGCTCCAGCAGCTCGCGGGCGCGATCGTGCGCCTGCTTCTTCGTCTTATCGGTGTGCAACAGAATGACCTCTTCAATCTGGTTGCCGATGGTGTACACCGGATTGAGACTGGTCATCGGGTCCTGGAAGATAATGGACACCTCGTTACCCCGGATCTTCCGGAATTCCTCCTCGGTCATCTGGTCAATCTGGTGGCCGTTAAAACGAATGGTGCCACCCACCAGCTTGCCGGGATAGGCGTTCAGACCCATAATGGAGTAGGCCGTCACCGATTTGCCGGAGCCGGATTCCCCCACGATTCCCAGCACATCGCCCTCCTCCATGGAGAAGGAGACGCCGTTCAGGGCTTTCACTTCACCGGCCGGGGTAAAGAACGACAGGCGCTCATCTTTGATTTCCAACAGCTTTTCGCTCACGTCGTTTCCCCCTTTAGTTCTTCAGCTTCGGGTCAAACGCATCCCGCAGACCGTCGCCGAACAGGTTAAAAACCAGAATCGTGATGCTGATCAGAATTGCCGGCAGCAACAGCAGATGGGGATAGGTATTCATACCCTTCACCGCATCCGTGGCCAGCGAGCCGAGGGACGGCATGGGAGCCGCCACGCCCAGACCCAGGAAGCTCAGATAACTCTCCGTAAAAATCGCCGAAGGAATCTGCAGGGTGGTGGTCACGATCAGCGTGCCGATACAGTTGGTCAGCAGATGCTTACGCACAATGCGGGAGCCTTTGGCGCCAAGCGCGCGGGCAGCCGTCACATACTCCGCCTCTTTCAGCACCAGCACCTGAGAACGGGTGATCCGCGCCATACCCACCCAGTAAAGCAGGATAAACACCAGAAAGATCGCAACCAGGTTCGGTCCGACAATCTGCATCCAATGGAAACCGGGGACCTTGGATAAGGACTCCAGCCGTTCCTTCAGCACCATGGACAGAATGATGATCAGCAGAATATCCGGAATGGTGTACAAAATATCGGTGATCCGCATCATGATGTTATCGACCCAGCCGCCCACATAGGCCGCCACAGCGCCGAAAGTGGCACCCACGATCAACACCAGCGCCGCGCAGATCAGACCGACCGTCAGGCTGATTCGGGTGCCCATCATCAGACGCACCGCAAAATCGCGCCCCAGCTTATCGGTGCCGCAGATGTGCGGAAACACCTTTTCCCCCGCATTCTTCTGCGCCAGCTCGGCAGCGCTATACTCAAAGGGAGCCAGATTTTCGCTGCCCCGGATCTGCTGCTCATAGCGATACGGCCACACCGACGGCAGAAAATACGCAAACAATACGATCAGCAGAATGACCACCATGCTGAACACAGCAATGCGGTTCTTAAAGAGGCGGCGAAAGCCGTCCTTCCAGAAACTCACGCTGTCCCGCATGATCACCAGTTCCCGCTTCTCGTCTATGGTAGCCGGAGCGAAATCGTCCGGATTCAGTTGCAGACTGAAAGGCTTATGTTTCATTACGTCCGTTTCGCTCCTTTACTTTAATTTGATGCGGGGGTCGATCACCTTATAGAGGATATCCACGATCACGTTTGCGAGGATCACCAGCGTCGCCAGCACAATGGTCGTGCCCATGATCATGGTGTAATCCCGGTTGGTGATTGCGGAAACAAACTCGCGTCCCAGCCCGGGGACCGTAAAGATCTTCTCCACAACGAAGGAACCGGTCATCAGGCTGGCCAGCATCGGTCCCACATAGGTGACAACCGGCAGGATTGCGTTGCGCAGAGCATGCTTGAAAAGTGTCTTGAAGTTCGAGAGTCCCTTTGCGCGCGCCGTGCGGATATAATCCTGTCCCATCACGTCCAGCAGACTGGAACGCATGAGACGGGTGATATACGCCGACGGGTATATGGCCAGTGCCGTCACCGGCATAATGTACGAAGAAAGGGTGTTCAGTCCCACCGTAGGCAGTATCTTCAGCTTACTGCCGAATGTATATAAGAGAATGACGCTGCTGATAAAACTGGGAATGGCGATACCGCAGGTCGCCAGCACCAGAATGATATTATCCGCCGTCTTCCCGCGGTTAAAGGCGGACAGGCATCCCAGCGGGATCCCGATGCACAGCGCCACCAGCACGGCGATCCCCGCCAGATGGGCCGACACCGGGAATTTCGTGAAAATGATGTCATTTACATCGCGGCCTCGCTGCTTCAGACTGGCGCCCATATCCCCTTTCATCAGATCGGTCATATAGGTGGCATAGCGCTGCAAAAGCGGCTTGTCCAGACCGTATTTCTGAGCCAGCGCCTCCTGCGCCGCCTGGCTGATATTCTTTTCCGCCACAAAGGGGCCGCCGGGAACCAGATTCATCAGAAAAAATGTCAGCGTAGCCACGATAAAGATGCTCAGCAGAGCCGTCGCCAGCCGCTTGACGATATACTTTGTCAAATCGGTCACACTCCTTGAAATTCCTGTATCCGCACGGCTATACGCCCCCGGTGAAATAACAGTTATTATGGGATTATATCACAAAATGTCGCGTATGTCAAACTTTATTCACGAATTGCCCATATTTTCTTCTCAATACACGCACCCGCCGCGCCATGTTTGCCGACTGATGGCAACAGAAAATCCCGTGGGGGTGCGCATTACTGCACGCCCCCACGGGATCGTTGGATATACTCAGTTCTTCAGGCTGTGCATGGGTGCCGGAATCCGCCCGCCCCGATGGATGAACACTTCCGGCGACGCCGTATTCAGCGGCATCACCGGGCCTTCGCCCAGCAGACCGCCGAAATTCAGTTCTTCTCCCACCTGCTTGCCGATGGCGGGGATCACCCGCACGGCGGTGGTTTTGCCGTTCACCATGCCGATGGCGGCTTCATCTGCGATGATGGCGGAGATCACCTCTGCCGGCGTGTCGCCGGGAATATTGATCATATCCAGCCCCACCGAGCAGACGGAGGTCATCGCCTCCAGCTTTTCGATGGTGAGGCAGCCGCTGCGGGCAGCGTCGATCATCCCCGCGTCCTCCGTCACCGGAATAAACGCTCCGGACAGCCCTCCCACGTGGGAGGACGCCATCACGCCGCCCTTTTTCACCGCGTCGTTGAGCATCGCCAGAGCGGCGGTGGTGCCATGGCCGCCGCACTGGGACAACCCGATCTCCTCCAGAATATGCGCCACCGAATCCCCCACCGCCGGGGTGGGCGCCAGCGACAGATCCACGATGCCGAAGGGAACCCCCAGCCGGGCAGATGCCTCCTGCGCCACCAGCTGCCCCATGCGGGTGATCTTAAACGCCGTCTTCTTGATAATGTCGGCGATCTGGCTCAAGTCCTTATCTGTGCCCGCCTTAGCCAGCGCCGCCCGCACCACGCCGGGACCGGATACGCCGACATTGATGACCCGATCCGGCTCGCCTACGCCGTGGAATGCTCCCGCCATAAAGGGATTGTCTTCCGGTGCGTTGCACAGCACCACCAGCTTAGCAGGGCCGATGCAGCCCCGGTCGGCGGTACGCTCCGCCGCCTGACGCACGATGCCGCCCATCAGCGCCACCGCATCCATATTGATGCCCGCCTTGGTGGAACCGACATTCACCGAGGCGCAGATATGCTCCGTCTCCGCCAGCGCCTGCGGGATCGCCTCGATCAGCTCCCGGTCTCCGGCGGAAAAGCCCTTCTGCACCAGTGCCGAAAAGCCGCCCAGAAAATTGACGCCGCAGGCGGACGCCGCCCGCTCCAGCGTATGCGCCAGCCGCACCGCATCCCGCCGGTCGCAGCCTGCCAGCACCAGCGCCGCCGGGGTGATGGAAATACGCTTATTGACAATGGGGATGCCCATTTCCTTTTCGATGCTCTCCCCGGTGCGCACCAGGTTTTCAGCGCTGTGGGTGATTTTATCGTACACCCGATCGCACATCCGTTCCACCGAGCTGTCGCAGCAATCCAGCAGCGAAATGCCCATGGTGATGGTGCGCACATCCAGGTTTTCCTCCTGGATCATAGTGATGGTCTCTAATATATCCTTGGTGTTGATCATATGGCGTCCCTCAAATCGTGTGCATAGCGTTAAAGATATCCTCGTGCATACAGTGAATGACCAGTCCGTTCTCTTTTCCCAGTTCGGTCATCTCGTCCACGATTTGGGTGAACGGAATATCGCTGTGCTGCATATCCACCAGCATAATCATCGCAAACAAGTCCTGCAAAATGGACTGGGTGACCTCGATCACATTGACCTTGTGCTCGCTGCACCGGCCGGCCACCTTCGCCAGAATGCCCACGGCATCCCGCCCAACCACGGTAATTACGGCTCGCATCGTTTGGAACCCTCCTATCATTTGATTTTCTGATACTACCATAAACAAGCGGGAATTGCAACGGTTTATTGCCACTTTCCCCGGAAAATCCGCCCGCCGAAGCGGATTTCTGCCCGCCGGCACAGAAAATCCGGAAAAATCTGCAAAAAATATTGTATTTTTCTCTATATATGGTAAAATAGAGGATATGTCATCAAAACGAGGAGGCTTCCCATTCATGGACAAACCCAATTTTTATCTCACCACAGCCATTGCTTACACCAGCCGCAAGCCCCATATCGGCAACACCTACGACATCGTCCTGGCGGACATGATCGCCCGCTACAAGCGGATGCAGGGCTTCGACGTATATTTCCTCACCGGGTCGGACGAGCACGGGCTGAAGATCGAGCAATACGCCCAGCAGGAGGGCATCAGCCCCAAGGAATACGTCGACCGGATCTCGGCGCAGATCAAAGCGGTCTGGGACTGTATGGATGTAACCTACGACCGGTTCATCCGCACCACCGACGCCGATCATGTGGCGGCCGTACAGAAGATCTTCCGCAAGCTCTATGAGCAGGGGGACATCTACAAGGGCAGCTATGAGGGCAAATACTGCGTCCCCTGCGAGAGCTTTTTCACCCCCAGCCAGCTCAAGGACGGCAAATGCCCCGACTGCGGACGGGAATGTGTGGACGCCAAGGAGGAGGCCTACTTCCTGAAGCTGGGGAAATATCAGGATCGGCTGATGCAATACTACGAGGATAACCCGGACTTCTTCGCTCCGGCCTCCCGGCGCAACGAGATGATCAACAATTTCCTCAAGCCCGGGCTCAACGACCTGTGCGTATCCCGCTCCTCCTTCAAGTGGGGCATCCCGGTGGATTTCGACGACCGGCACGTGGTTTATGTCTGGCTGGACGCGCTCACCAACTACATCACCGGCATCGGCTACAGCCCTGACGGCAGCAGCGAACGCTACAAAAAGTATTGGCCCGCCGATCTGCACGTCATCGGCAAGGATATCGTCCGGTTCCACACCATCTACTGGCCCATCATCCTTATGGCGCTGGACGAGCCGCTGCCCAAGCAGGTGCTGGGGCACCCATGGCTGCTGTCCGGCGAGGATAAGATGAGCAAGTCCAAGGGCAATGTGATCTATGCCGACGAGCTGGCGAAGAAATTCGGCGTAGACGCGGTGCGGTATTATCTGCTCACCGAGATCCCGTTCGCGCAGGATGGCACCATCACCTATGAAAATGTCATCAATCGCTACAACACCGATCTGGCAAACACGCTGGGCAATCTGGTGAACCGCAGCATCGCCATGACCAACAAGTATTTCGGCGGCACCGTGCAAAAGCCCGCCGCCGTCACCGATCCGCTGGATCAGGAGCTCACCGCCCTGTGCGGCGAAACCGTCCGGCAGTATCAGAATCAAATGGACATCTGGCACAATGCGGACGCCGCCGAAACCGTTATGGCGCTGGCCAAGCGCTGCAACAAATATATTGACGAGACCGCTCCGTGGGCGCTGGCCAAGGACGACGCCAACCGGGAACGGCTGGAGGCGGTGCTGTACAACCTGCTGGAGTGCATCCGGGTCATCGGTATCCTGCTGACACCCTTTATGCCGTCCACGGCACAGGCAATCCATACGCAGCTGGGAACCGCTCTGTCTGCCATGACCGATGCCGTCTACGGCGCCGCCCCGCAGCACACCGTCGGCACCCCCTCCCCCCTGTTCGCCCGCATCGACAGCGAAAAGCTGCTGGCGGAGATTGCCGCCGAGCAGGAGGCGGCCGCCCAAGCGGAGGAGGCAGCCGCCGGCATCGCCTTCCTGCCGGAGATCGGCATTGAGGACTTCCAGAAGGTGGACCTGCGGGTGGCGGAGATCACCGCCTGCGAGCCCATCAAAAAGGCGAAAAAGCTCCTGAAGCTCACCCTCAACGACGGCACCGGCACCCCCCGCACGGTCTGCTCCGGCATTGCTCTTTGGTACACCCCGGAGCAGCTGGTCGGCCACAAGGTGGTGCTGGTCGCCAATCTGAAGCCCGCCAAGCTGTGCGGCGTGGAGAGCCAGGGTATGATTCTGGCCGCCTCCGGCGAAAAGCCCGACGGCTCCGAGGACGTGCAGGTGCTGTTTGTGGACGGTATGACCCCCGGCAGCGCCATCCACTGATGCAGGAGGAGCGTTCTATGAATAAATTTGTAGAGATCGACCCCTCCGAGATACGGGAAAATCCCTTTGACCTGATCGGAAAGCAATGGATGCTGATTTCCGCCGGCAAGCCCGGTGACCTGAACACCATGACCGCCAGCTGGGGCGGATTGGGGGTGCTGTGGAATGCGCCGGTGGCCACCTGCTATGTGCGCCCTACCCGCTACACCTACGGCTTCATGGAGCGGGAAAAGCACTTCTCACTGGCCTTTTTCGGCGATGAAAACCGCCGGGCGCTCCAGCTGTGCGGAAAAATGAGCGGCCGGGAGGGCGACAAGTTTTCCGCCGCCGGACTAACCCCCCGCACCGACGAAGCCGCGCCCTATCCGGACGAGGCGCGGCTGGTGCTCATCTGCCGGAAGATGTATCGGCAGGATATCGACCCCGCCGGATTCTTAGACCCCACCATTGAGGGACACTATAATAACGACTATCACCGGATGTATATCGGCGAGATCGTCAAGGTCTTACGCCGTGTCCACTGAAAGGAGCAAAAAATATGGCACAACCGAAGGAACTGGCCAAGGTGTACGATCCCCGGGAGGTGGAGCAGCGCACCTATCAATTCTGGCTGGACGGCGGTTATTTCCATGCCACCGCTCACGCCAAAAACGCCGACGGCAGCGAGAAAAAGCCCTACACCGTCATGATGCCGCCCCCGAATATCACCGGGCAGCTGCATATGGGCCATGCGCTGGACAACACTCTGCAGGATATCCTCATCCGCTGGCGGCGGATGCAGGGCTATGAGGCCCTGTGGATGCCCGGCACCGATCACGCCTCGATCGCCACCGAGGCAAAGGTGGTGGAGGCCATGCGGCAGGAGGGCGTCACCAAAGAGGAGCTGGGACGGGACGGCTTTTTGGAGCGTGCCTGGGCGTGGAAAGAAAAATACGGCAGCCGCATCGTCAGCCAGCTGAAAACCATCGGCTCCAGCTGCGACTGGGAGCGGGAGCGGTTCACCATGGACGAGGGCTGCTCCAAAGCGGTGAAGGACGTGTTCGTGCGGCTGTATGAGCAGGGACTCATCTACCGGGGCAACCGGATGGTAAACTGGTGCCCTAAGTGCAACACCTCCATCTCCGACGCCGAGGTGGAATACGAGCCGCAAAGCAGCCACTTCTGGCATCTGCTGTATCCGGTCAAGGAGACCGGTGAAATGCTGGAGCTGGCGACCACCCGCCCGGAGACCATGCTGGGCGATACCGCCGTGGCCATCAACGCCGAGGACGAGCGGTACGCACACCTCCACGGCTGCCATGTGATCCTGCCCCTGCTGAACAAGGAAATCCCCATCGTCTGCGACGAGCACGCCGATATGACCAAGGGGACCGGCGTGGTGAAGATCACCCCCGCCCACGACCCCAACGACTTTGAGGTCGGCAGACGCCACGACCTGCCCCTCATCCGGGTGCTGACCTACGACGGGCGCATGACCGGCGCGGCGGACAAAGCCGCCGCCGATGAGCTGATTGCCTCCGGACGGGCGGCGCAGGGCGAACCGGAGGTGCTGGATTGCGGCCAATATGCCGGTATGACCGCCAAGGAGGCACGCAAGGCTATCCTGAAGGATCTGGAGGCGGGCGGATTTCTCAAGGAGACCGAGGATCTGACCCACGATGTGGGCACCTGCTACCGGTGCCATTCCACCATCGAGCCGATGGTGTCCAAGCAGTGGTTCGTGAAGATGGAGCCGCTGGCAAAGCCCGCCATCGAGGCGGTGGAAAAGGGCGATATCACCTTTGTGCCGGAGCGGTTCACCAAAAACTATCTCAACTGGATGCGGGCGACCCGCGACTGGTGCATCTCCCGCCAGCTGTGGTGGGGGCATCGCATTCCCGCCTGGTATTGCGACGACTGCGGCGAGACCGTGGTGGCGAAGGACGCCCCCGCCGTCTGCCCCAAGTGCGGCGGCTGCCATCTGACCCAGGACCCCGACACGCTGGATACCTGGTTTTCCTCTGCGCTGTGGCCCTTCTCCACGCTGGGCTGGCCGGAACAGACGGAGGAGCTGGACTATTTCTATCCCACCGACACGCTGGTGACCGGCTACGACATCATCGGCTTCTGGGTGAGCCGGATGATCTTCTCCGGGCTGGCGTATACCGGCAAGGCACCCTTCCGCACCGTGCTGATTCACGGACTGGTGCGGGACAGCCAGGGGCGGAAAATGTCCAAATCGCTGGGCAACGGCGTAGACCCGCTGGAAGAGATCGATAAATACGGCGCCGATGCCCTGCGGTTTATGCTGGCCACTGGCAACAGCCCCGGAAACGATATGCGGTATATGACCGACAAGGTGGAGGCCAGCCGCAATTTTGCCAACAAGCTGTGGAACGCCGCCCGTTTCCTGCGGATGAATCTGGAGGGACATGAAATTCCGCTCACCCTGCCGGAAACGCTGGCGCTGGAGGATAAATGGATTCTCAGCCGCTACAATGAACTGGTGCAGGCGGTCACCGATAATCTGGAGAAATTCGAGCTGGGCATCGCCGTGCAAAAGCTGTACGATTTCATCTGGGACAGCTACTGCGACTGGTATATCGAGCTGTGCAAATCCCGGCTGCAGGAAGACGGCGCGGAGAACGCGCTGCGGGTGCTGTGCTATGTGATGACCGGTATGCTCCGGCTGCTGCATCCCTTTATGCCGTTCATCACCGAGGAAATCTGGCAGTCCCTCCCCCACGAGGGCGACAGCATTATGATCGCTCCCTGGCCGGTGTACGATCCCACTATGGTGTTCCCGGAGGAGGAAAAAGGGATGGAGCGGATCATGGACGCCATCCGCGCCATCCGCAACCGCCGGGCAGAGATGAACGTGCCGCCCTCCCGGAAAGCGGATGTATTCGTGGAAACAGCCTTTGCGGACACCTTTACCGCCGGTGTGCCCTTCCTGCAGCGGCTGGCTTCTGCCGCGCAGGTGGAGATCGGCGCGCATTTCGAGGTGGCCGGAACGGTGAATATCGTCACCGACGCCGCCACACTGAAGATCCCGTTGGACGAGCTGGTGGACAAAGCCGCCGAGCTGGCGCGGCTGGAAAAGGAAAAGCAGAACGCCGAAAAGCAGCTGGCAGGCGTACTGGCACGGCTGAGCAACAAGGCCTTCACCGACAAAGCCCCCGCCACGGTGGTGGCCGGCGCTCAGGCGCAGGCGGACAGCCTGCGGGAAAAGCTGGCGCTGCTGGAGCAATCCATGCAGCAGATGCAATAAAGCCCGTAAACAACCGGCTGGCGTATACGGACAAGCACACAAAGGACCCCGGAGCCGTCGGCTCCGGGGTCCTTTTCGTTCATTGGGGTTTAGTCCGGTAATTCAGCGAATGCAGCCCTTTTTCAGCAGGATATTGCCGTAAGGCGCCATCTCACCGGTGGCGATCACCGCATACGCCTGTTTCGCCCGGTCATAGTAATCGAACCGGTCGATATGCTCGATATGCGCCTGCGGCTCATATTGTTTCAGCACCCGGGCGTATTCCTCCCAGATTGCCGGGGGCCGGTCGCCGCCGGTCACATTCATCAGAATGAAATTATGGTCGTCGTACTGATCCAGCGGCAGCACCGACAGCACCGCCTCCAGCATGGCGACGCAGCCCACGCCATCCGCCCGCACCAGATGGCGCGCCAGATCCGCGGCGGGGAATCCGCCATCGGCAATGATGATCTCGTTGCCGTGTCCCATCTCCGACAGAATTTTCAGCAGCTCCGGGGACAGCAGTGGGTTAATGCCTTTTAACATATACATATCTCCTTATCTTGAGCGACATATCGCCGCCCTTATTCGCTTAGAAGAAGGTCATCTGGCTGGTTTCCGGCAAGCCGTCCACCACACCCAGCTCCCGCAGGGATTGCATCACCGCCTTGGTGATACCGGTGCGGGTCTGCAAATCGTCGCAGGAAATATACGGGTCCTCCGGGTCGGCCGCCTCCTGCATACTGCGTGCCGCCGCCTCGCCCAGACCAGCCACGGCGCTGAAAGGCAGACGGATCCGCTCCTGCCCATCCTCGCCTTTCTCCACCAGGAACTGATACCAGTGGGACTTATACAGATCGACCGGGAGGAACTCCACCCCCCGCAGCATCGCCTCATAAATGACATGGAGAGCATCCGCCATATTCTGCTCCTTCTGGCTGGCCTCCTTGCCACGCTCCCGGATATCATCCATCAGCAGCTTGACGGCGTCGATACCCTTCTGCACCGGCGCAGCATCAAAATCCTCGCCGCGACCGGTAAAATAGGCTGCATAATACGCCACGGGATAATGCACTTTATACCACGCCACCCGCAGCGCCGCGATAACATAGGCGGCGGCATGGGCCTTCGGGAACATATACATGATCTTCTTGCAGGAGCCGATGTACCATTCCGGCACATCGTGGGAGCGCATCTCCGACTCCATCTTCTCCCATACCTCCGGGGGCAGCTTTCCCTTCGCCACCATGCCTTTCCGGACCTTTTCCATAATGTTGAACGCCATCTTCGGCTCCAGCCCCTTATGCATCAGGTAGACCATGATGCTGTCACGGGTGCCGATGGCGGTGGAGATGGTGCAGGTGCCCGCCCGAATAAGATCCTGCGCATTGCCCAGCCACACGTCCGTGCCATGGGACATACCGGAAATCTGCAGCAGGTCGGCAAAGGTGGTGGGCTTGCAATCCAGCAGCATCTGCATGGTGAAGCCCGTGCCCATCTCGGGGATGGACAGGGTGCCGGTCTCGCAGCCCAGCTGCTCCTTTGTCAGCCCCAGCGCCTCGGGTGAGGTGAACAGACTGTACACCGCCGGGTCGGACATATCCACCTCCATCACCGGGACGCCGGTGTATTTTTCCAGATACTTATAGATGGTGGGAATAACATGCCCCAGATTATCCAGCTTCAGAATGGTATCGTGGATGGAATGGAAATCGAAGTGGGTGGTGATGTTGTCGGAATCGCTTTTGTCCGCCGGATGCTGCACCGGGCAGAAATCCTCAATTTCATAGTCGTTGGGCACGACCACCATGCCGCCGGGGTGCTGGCCGGTGGTGCGCTTGACCCCGGTGCAGCCGATCGCCAGCCGATCCAGCTCCGCCGGGCTGTACGCCAGCCCCCGCTCCTCGGCATATTTTTTCACATAGCCATAGGCAGTCTTATCGGCGATGGTGCCGATGGTGCCGGCCTTGAACACGTGGTCAAGACCGAACAGTGTCTCGGTGTACCGGTGCGCCTGATTCTGATATTCAGAGGCAAAATTCAGATCAATATCGGGGGATTTATCGCCATCAAAGCCCAGAAAAGTCTCAAACGGAATCTCGTGACCGTCCCGTCCCAGCTTTTGTCCGCAATGCGGGCACATCTTCACCGGCAGGTCAAAGCCGGAGCCCACCTCGCCATGGGTGAAGAATTCCGAATACTTACAGCCCTTATTGCGGCAGATATAGTGGGGCGCCAGCGGATTCACCTCGGAGATGCCCGCCATATGCGCCACAAACGAGGAGCCCACCGAGCCACGGGAGCCCACCAGATAGCCATGCTCCACGGAGTTTGCCACCAGCTTCTGGGCAATCATATACAACACGGCAAAGCCGTGCTTAATGATGGAATTCAGCTCTTTCTCCAGCCGTGCGGAAACAATCTCCGGCATGGGATCACCGTAGATTTCCTTTGCCCGGTTCCAGCAGATCTCCTGCAGCTCTTCATCGGCGCCGTCCATATGGGGCGGGAATGTGCCCTTCGGGATGGGGCTGATCTCCTCTGTCCAGTCCGCCACCAGATTGGGGTTATCAATGACCACCTCCCGTGCCTTTTTCTCCCCCAGATAGGAAAACTCCTTCAGCATCTCCTCGGTGGTGCGGAAATACAGCGGCGGCTGTTGGTCGGCATCGTCAAAGCCGGTGCCCGCCATCAGCACCCGGCGATACATCTCGTCCTCCGGGTCCATAAAGTGGACATCGCAGGTGGCGCAGACCGGGATGCCCAGCTTTTCGCCCAGCCGCACAATGGTCTTGTTATAGGCGATCAGCTGTGCCTCGCTCTGGCAGCGGGGCGGGTTGATGACCCCGCCCTTGCCCTTGCTGGGGCGCAGCATAAAGGCGTTATTGCCCAAAGGCTGAATTTCCAGAAAATCGTAAAAGGAGGCGATATCACACAGCTCGCCCCAGGGCTTGTCCGCCTCGATTGCCCGATACAGCTCTCCCGCCTCGCAGGCGCTGCCGATGATCAGCCCCTCCCGATGCTCCATGAGCTTGGAGCGGGGGATCCGGGGCTTCCGGGAAAAGCATTCCAGATTGGAATAGGACACCAGCTTATAGAGATTCTTCAGCCCCACCTGATTGCGGGCAATGAGGATCATATGGTAATAGCCCGCCTTTTTGGGGTCCACACCGGTGATGGTGCAGTTGATCTGCTGCACCGTTTCAATGCCTTTCTCCCCCATATCCTTGATGCAGTGCTGATAGATCTGCGCCAGCACCCGGGCATCGTCGCAGGCGCGGTGGTGGTTGAAGGGCGGCAGCCGTAAAAACTCCGCCACCGTATCCAGCTTATAGTTTTTCTGCCCCGGATACAGCGCCCGGCACACCGGCACCGTATCAATGGAGGTGAAGGGATATTCCACCCCGCTGCGGCGCGCCGCCGCCCGGATAAAAGAGGTATCAAACTTCGCATTATGCGCCACCAGCACCCGGCAATCTCCGCAGAAAGCGTAGAATTGCCGCAGCCCCTCCGCCTCGTCGGGCGCATCCGCCACCATCTGGTCGGTGATACCGGTCAGCTCGGTGATCTTCGGCGGAATGGGCTTACCGGGGTTGACGAAGATGTCGAATTCCTCCTGAATCTCCCCGTTTATCACCCGCACCGCACCGATTTCGGTAATACGCTCGGTAGCCGGGGACAGTCCGGTGGTCTCGATATCGAACACAATGCATTCATCTGTCAGCGTCGGATCAGCCTTACCGTCCACCGCGGGAATCATATCGTTGACGTAGTAGGCCTCCATGCCGTACAGCACCTTGATGGGGGTGCCGGCTTTTTTCAGATCCTTGGCGGCATTCATGATATCCGGGAACGCCTGCACCACCCCATGGTCGGTGATCGCCACCGCCTTATGTCCCCAGGACGCCGCCCGTTTCACCAGCGTAGCGGCATCGGTGACCGCATCCATGGCGGACATTTTGGTGTGCATATGCAGCTCCACCCGCTTATGCTCCGCCAGATCCTGCCGGGAGTATTTCGCCACCACCGACATGGATTTGGGACGCAGGAGGTTGCATTTGGTATAATCGTCGTAGTCATAGGGGCCGGTTACCACCAGACAGTTGCCGTTCTTCAGCCCCTTGACGGCGGCGATCCGGTCCTTATCCCGACCCTTGGTCAGCCACAGCTTGAGGGTCAGAGAGCTGGTGCGGTCGGTGATGGAAATGGAATAGTTGGTCTTTGTGCCGTCCCGGTTATCCCGGCTGTCGATGCGGAAAATCTCGCCCCACACCGTGACCGTGGAGCCGTCCGCCTCCAGCCCCTTGATCGGGACAGGGCGCTCCCGCACCGGGGTGCCGAACAGCACCTGCGCCGTATCCAGATAGATCGGCAATCCGTCCGCCGGCGGACGGGTGGGGTCGGCAGGCTTTCCCGGCTTCGCCGGGGTGCTCTCGGTGGCAGGCTGGGGCTGAGCCGCTCGCTCCGCCGCCCGCTTTTCCGCCTGCAGGCGAGCGCTCTCCGCCGCCTCCTGCTCCGCCTGCCGCTGCATCTGACGGTTATGCTCGTCGTCGCAGGGAACGTCCTCCCCCGCGAATGTCACCTTCACCCGCCGTCCGAACTGCTCATAGATTAACCCCTCCAGCAGTGATTCCGTGCCGGTAGCGGATAAAATATTGGTGCCGCCGTGCACACATTCCACCGTCAGAGCGTCCCCCTCCAGCGCGAAACGAGCATCGTCCAACGTGCCGTTGACCGCCACATTCCGGCGGCGCAGGTGCTCGGTGAGGGACGGCCAGCCGGCATCGTCCCCCAGCAATTCCCCGGGGAATACCGGCCGGATAGCGGCCGAGGTCATATGTAACGCCGACGCCACCTCTTTTTCGGCGGCGAACAGCGTCTCTGCCGCCACCAGACCGGGCAGACGGATCACGATTCCCACCGCCCGGTCGCCGTGGCTCACATCCAGCCGCTCCACCACACCGTCGCTGAGCGCCTGCCATCGCCCGTCGGTGGGCAGATATGGGCCAAACAGATTTCCAAATTTCTGTGCATCCATGGTAATGCATCCTCCACAAGCATTCCGTCCAGCGGAACGCCGGTCGGCGCATAGACTCCGCTGTGCTTTACAACCTCTCGATCTCCTGCATCAGCGCCGCCACCGCCTCGGATTCCTCCACGGTGCGCAGCACCTCGCCTTTTCGGAAGATCACCGCCCGGCCCTTGCCTCCGGCGATACCGATGTCCGCCTCCCGGGCCTCGCCGGGGCCGTTCACCACGCAGCCCATCACCGCCACGGTGATGGGCTTATGAATATCCTTCAGTCGTTCCTCCACCGCACCGGCGATGCCGATGAGGTCGATGGCGGTACGCCCGCAGGTCGGGCAGGACACCATCCGGGGCGCATCGGCGCTCATCCCCAGCGCCTGCAGCAGCTCCTGTCCCGCCGACACCTCCTTTTCCGGTGCCGCCGTCAGCGACACCCGGATCGTATCGCCGATGCCGTGCGCCAACAGCGAGCCGATGCCCACGGCGCTTTTCAGCACCCCCATACGCTCGGTGCCCGCCTCCGTGACTCCCAAATGGAGCGGATAGGCGCACGCCGCCGCTGTCAGCTCGTACGCCCGAATCATGGTGGGCACGTCCGAGGACTTGATGGAAAGAATAATGTCGTCGAAGTCAAATTTCTCCAGCAGCGCCGCATGGTAAAGGGCGCTGTCCCGCATAGCCTCGGGGGTCGGATGCCCGTATTTCGCCAGAATTTCCTTTTCCAGCGAGCCGGAATTGACCCCGATGCGGATGGGAATATGCCGCCGGCGGCATTCGTCCGCCACCGCTTTCACCCGGCTGTCGTCGCCGATATTACCGGGGTTGATGCGAATTTTATCCGCGCCGGCGGTGGCCGCCTCCAACGCCAGCTTATAGTCGAAGTGTATATCCGCCACAATGGGGACGGATACCGCCTCTTTCAGCGCTGCCACCGTGGGCACGGACGCCATGTCCGGTACGGCGGTGCGGATAATGTCGCACCCGCAGGCTTGCAGGCGTTTCGCCTGCTCCACGCACCCCGCCGCATCCTGCGCCGGGACGTTGAGCATGGATTGCACCGATATGGGCGCACCGCCCCCCACCGGCACCGAGCCGACCATCACCTGTTTACAATTCCGTCTTTCCATGATTTTCTCCCTGCGCGCTCAGACAAACAGCTTTGTGATATCGCTGTATGTGATCACCAGCATCAGCAGCACCAGCAGCAGCAGACCCACAAAGTGAACGATCCCCTCATATTTGGAGGGCACCGGCTTGCGGGTAACTGCCTCCCACAGCAGAAACATCAACCGCCCGCCGTCCAGCGCCGGCAGCGGCAGGAGGTTGAACACCCCCAGGTTGACGGTGATCAGCACCATCAGCATCACCAGCGTCCGCCACCCCTCCAGAGAATGGGCGTTACCGACGGCGTCGGCGATGATATTCACCGTTCCCACCGGGCCGGACAGGTCGTTGAGCCCGTAGCGTCCCCGCACCATGTCCACCAGACTGCGCCACACCACCGTAGCAACCGACAGCTCCTCTTTCGCCGCCTGGGTAAAGGTGTTGCCGAAGGTACGCACCTTACCCAGCACCACGAAGTCGTATTGGAGATACTGCTTCCCGGTGGTTTCATCGGTTTTCAGCTGGAATTTCACTGCATCCAGCGTCACCTTCTGGGGCTTACCGTCCACCTCCCGGCGCACCACCATCTGCAGCACGCCGTCCGGGTCATTCTGCATTTCCATGCTCAGGTCGCTATCCATCAGCACCCGCCGCCCATTCACCGAAAGAATGGTGTCGCCGGGGCGCAGCCCGCTTTGGTAAGCCGAGGTGTCCTCTTTCAGCTGCGCGATCGTGGTGGTGGAAAACAGCACCTTACCGGTATTGCCGTGAGGCTCCTGCAAAAAGCCGTAATAGCCCAGCAGCAGCACATACCCCAGCACCAGATTCATCAGCGCACCCGCCACCACAATGACGATACGCCGCCACACCGGCTTATGAGCAAAGGAGCGGCTGCGATCCTCCGGCCGGGCATCTGCGCCGCCGCCCAAAGCGGCGGGCGTGGGCGCGCCCTCGTCCTCGCCCTCCATGGCGCAGAACCCGCCGATGGGAAACGCCCGCAAAGAATAGGTGGTCTCCCCCTTGCCCCAATGGAGCAGGCGGGGCCCCATGCCGATGGCGAACTCATTCACCCGCACGCCCATCCGTTTGGCGGCGAGAAAATGCCCGAATTCATGAATCATAATCAGCACGCCCAGCACCAGCAGAGCGGCCAGAATTTTTCCGATCAAAACCAGAACGCCGATAGGTCAACCCTCATTTCATCCCGTCGATCCGTGCCCGGACAAGGCGGCGAATCTCGCCGTCCGCCTCCAGCACATCCTCTACGCTGCCCGGCGCGGGCAGTGTCCTATCCAAAGTTTCCCCCACCAGCCGGGGAATATCCAAGAAGCCGATGCGCTCCTCCAGAAACGCCTCCACCGCCACCTCGTTGGCAGCGTTCAGCGCCGCCGGATACAGGCCGCCCTGCTTCAGCGCCCGCCGCGCCATCCCCATAGCGGGGAACGTCTCGTCGTCCGGCGCATAAAAAGTCAGCGTCGCCCAATCCTCCAGCCGCAACTGCTTCACCGGTGAGGGCAGCCGCGCCGGAAAAGTCAGCGCATACTGAATGGGAATGCGCATATCCGGCACCCCCAGCTGCGCCAGCACGGCATTATCATCATATTCGATGAGCGAATGAATAATGCTCTCCCGATGGATCACAATGTCGATCCGCTCCGGCGGCAGATCAAACAGCCATCGCGCCTCGATCAGCTCCAGCCCCTTATTCATCATGGAGGCGGAATCAATGGTGATCTTCCGCCCCATCGACCAATTGGGGTGCTTGAGAGCATCCGCCGGACGCACCGCTACCAGCTCCTGCCGGTTCTTTCCGAAAAACGGACCGCCGGAGGCGGTGAGAATGATCCGTTTCAGCGCCCGATCGGTGGGCGGACAGCCTTGCAGGCACTGAAAAATAGCGCTGTGCTCGCTGTCGACCGGCAGCAGACGCACCCCCTGCTCCACCACCGCCCGGGTAACAAAAGCACCGCCGGCCACCAGCGTTTCCTTATTGGCCAGCGCCACATCCTTACCGGCGGCGATTGCCGCCATGGTGGGCTGCAGGCCCACCATCCCCACCACGGAATTGAGGATCATATCCGCACCCGGCCATGCGGCCAGCGTACACAAGCCCTCCATCCCGGCATAGACCTCCACCGGCAGATCGGCCACCCGCACCCGCAGATCGGCGGCGGCCGCCGCGTCGAATACCGCCACCGCCGCCGGACGAAACTGCCGGATCTGCTCCTCCAGCCGCCGCACATTGCGCGCCGCCGCCAGACCGACAATCCGATAGCCCGCCTGCTCCGCCACCTCCAGCGCCTGTGTGCCGATAGAGCCGGTGGAGCCCAATATCACCAGTTGCTTTTCGTTCATAGCCATTTCCTCTTATCCGTGCAGGATCCAGAAGCTGCACAGCAGCGGCGCGATCACCAGCACACTGTCAAACCGATCCATGACCCCGCCGTGACCGGGCATGATCTTACCATAGTCCTTGATGCCGCTCTGGCGCTTAATGACCGAGGCAAACAGATCTCCGCACACACTCAGGGGCGCCAGCACCAGCGTAGCCAGTATCAGCCGCACCTCCGAAAAGGGCAGCGTCACCTGCAGTGCCTGACAAGCCGCCACATAGCCCCAGGCACTCAGCGCCGACACCGCGACGCCGCCGACAAACCCCTCCCAGGTCTTTTTCGGACTGATGACCGGGGTCATTTTGTGTTTACCGAAGAAAACACCCACGAAATACGCCCCGGTATCGCTCATCCAGGGGATCACCAGCGCCAGCAGAAAGCCCGCCAGACCGGCCAGCGACCACAGTATCCCCAGCGCCGCGAAGCCGGTGGTTGCGTATACCGTAGCAAACGCTGCATATCCGACCGTCTGCACATCCACCGTCTCATGGTACCGCAGCAGCACCAGCACCAGCAGCGCCATATATACGAGCGCCAGTATCTCGATCACGTGCCCGGTGCGCAACGCCGCAAACAACGGTCGCCACCAGATCGGTCCGGCAGCCTTCTCGGTCAACCGAGCGCACTGCACCCCATAGCACAGCAGCACCTCCAGCGCTGCGAACACCATGCTTCCGACCGTCAACACCGGTATTTTTACCCGGCCGGTATTGTGGAGCAGCTCCCACACTGCCAGCGCCGCCAGCACCGCCAGCAGCACCGCCATCACCGCCGGCCAGGGGCAAAACACCACACCGGCCAACAAGGTGATTCCCACTGCCGCGGTAATAATTCTCGTTTTCATAGGGGGTTTCCTCCCATTCAGACGCCGCCGAACCGCCGGTTCCGCCGTCCGTATTCTGCAAAGGCTTTTTCCAGATCCTGCTCGGTGAAGTCCGGCCACAGCACATCCATAAACACAAATTCCGCATAGGCCGACTGCCAGATGAGGAAATTGGACAGCCGATACTCGCCGCTGGGACGCAGAATCAAGTCCACCGGCGGCTGATCCTCCGTATAGAGGGCGGCCTGCAGCGATTCCTCGGTGATCTCCTCCACCGTGCGGGCGCCGTCCGCCACCTGCTGTGCCAGCTTGCGGGCGGCCGCCGTCAGCTCCTGCTGTCCGCCGTAATTGATGGCGATATTCAGCGTCATGCCGGTCTTATGCGCAGTGGCTTCTTCCGCCTCCGCCATCAGTGCCCGGATATCCTCCGCCAGCGGAGCCCGATCCCCGATGAATCGGGTACGGATATTCTCCGACTGAAAGTCCGCCAGCGATTCCTTGAGATATTGCCGCAGCAGATTCATGATGGCGTCCACTTCCTCCGCCGGACGTTTCCAGTTTTCCGTGGAAAAGGCGTACACCGTCAGGTACTGCACGCCCCGTTTGTCGCAGTATTTGGCAATTTTCCGGAACACCTGCGCTCCGGCCACGTGACCCGCCATGCGGGGCAGACCGCGCTTTTTAGCCCAGCGGCCGTTGCCGTCCATGATGATGCCCACATTCGCGGGCACCGCATCGGAAACCGCCGAAGCCGGTTTTTTACGAAATATCGGCATATGCATACCTCTCACAACCGGAATATAGGCAGGAAAAGTCTTCGCCGCCCGGCTTTCACCCGGCGACGAAGACCCGCTCCCTCCCATCAGATTTCCATGATCTCTTTCTGTTTCTTTTCGATCATGGCGTCGATCTCTTTGATAAACCGGTCGGTCTGATCCTGCATCTTCTTTTCGGCGCTCTTCTGATCGTCCTCGGTGATTTCGGACTTTTTCTTCATGTCCTTGATCTTATCCATGGCATCCCGGCGGATGGAGCGCACCGCCACCTTGCACTCCTCGCCCATCCGGGCGATCTCCTTATTCAGTTCCTTACGGCGCTCCTCCGTCATGGGCGGGAATTGCAGCCGCAGGGTCGAGCCGTCATTCTGAGGATTGATGCCGATATCGGAGGTCAGGATCGCCCGCTCGATATCCTTGAGCACGCTCTTATCCCACGGGGCGATCAGCAGTGTGCGCGGCTCCGGC
>CAKUAQ010000012.1 GCA_934636435.1 uncultured Eubacteriales bacterium | reverse complement strand
GCCCATCCACATCAAGGTGGATACCGGTATGTCCCGGGTGGGATTCTTCTGCCATGAGGCGGATGAAATCCCGTCAACGGCGGAGAAGATCGTGTCGGTCTGCCGTCTGCCCGGATTGCTGGCGGAGGGGATCTTCACCCATTTCGCTTCGGCAGATGAGGAGGACGACGGGGGATTCACGCAAAAGCAGTTTTCGCTCTTCACCGGGGTGATCGAGGCGGCGCGGAAGCAGGGGGTGGAGTTTTCTCTGCGGCATTGCTGCAATAGCGCTGCGACTCTGCGGTTCCCCCAGATGCATCTGGACATGGTGCGCCCGGGCATCATTCTGTACGGTCTGATGCCGGACGGGTGGATGGCGAAAACCTGGGGGGCTGTTCTGCGCCCGGTCATGGCGCTGAAAACGGTGGTCACTCAGGTGAAAGAGATACCTGCCGGCACGACCGTCAGCTACGGCCGCACCTATACGGCATCCGCGCCCATCCGGGTGGCCACCGTACCCATCGGCTACGGAGACGGATACTGCCGCAGCCTGTCCAACAAAGGGCGTATGCTCATCCACGGACAGCCGGTGCCGGTCATCGGCCGGGTGTGCATGGATCAGTGTATGCTGGATGTGTCGGCGCTGACTGATGTGCAGGTGGGCACGGAGGTAACGGTGTTCGGCCGGGATACGCTGACCGCCGATGCGGTGGCCGGCTGGATGGGCACCATCAACTATGAGGTGATCTGCCTTTTGAGCAAACGGGTTCCCCGGCTGTTTTACCGGGACGGTCGGCTGGTGGGTAAGCTGGATTATATTCTCAAGCGGGAATAAGCGGCCGTCGGAGACGAATACCGGCGGACCGTTCAGCATAAAACGATGCCCATACGGAGCAGCGTATGCGGCGCAAGGCTGCGCATTACAAGGAGGAACAAGTATATGGAATATACCGAGTTGACGGTGGCTGCACTGTACGATCTGTCCCATACGGCGGCGCAGCCGCTGCTGGCGGAGGTGACGTATCCGTGGGAGGCGCTGGACGGCATCGCCGGGTTTATCCGGGAGCTGGGAGAATCGCTGTCTCCGGAGGAATATGACCATCCGGCACCGACGGTGTGGATCCACCGCACGGCGACGGTATTTGACAGCGCCTATATCGGTGAGGATGTGATCATCGGCGCCAAGACCGAGGTGCGCCATGGTGCTTTCATCCGGGGCAATGCACTGGTGGGCTGCGGCGCGGTGGTGGGCAATTCTACCGAGCTGAAAAATGTGATCCTTTTTGATGGAGTGCAGGTGCCCCACTATAACTATGTGGGAGATTCCGTTCTGGGCTATAAGGCGCATATGGGAGCGGGCAGCATCACCTCCAATGTGAAAAGCGATAAGCTGCCGGTGACGATCCGGGTGGGGGATGCGCGTATCCCCACCGGGCGCAGGAAGATCGGTGCGATGCTGGGCGACCGTGTGGAGGTGGGATGCGGCAGCGTGCTGAATCCGGGCACGGTCATCGGCGCCGATGCCCGTGTGTATCCGCTGTCGGCGGTGCGGGGGCTTGTCCCGGCCCGCAGCATCTATAAGCGGCAGGGAGAGATCGCCGCTATCCGGGAGGATTGAGCGGATGAACGTGGGGCCGAGAGGGCGGCGGGATTGTTCATTTGTCGATCCGAATCCTGCACGTCATAAATATCAAGTGCGCAATAGAACTTAATGCACTCGGGTGGCTGTGTGAAGAACAATCTGAAACTACTGCACGGCAGCGGGGATACACCCGGCTGGCGGTGCAGATGAAAACGGGCATTGAACGGGCATTGTTATCGAAACACGAAAACGGCGGCTGCGTACCGCCAACGGAAGCGCCGGCGCAATTGGAGGATTTTTACGGCTGTTTGCTGTGCCGGACAGACGACCCGCCGGTGCACCGCCTGCCCTGACCGAACAGACCGAATACCCCGGAGCGGCATTTTATGCGGCTCCGGGGTATATTTACGGGTGGAATTTTGCTTTTTCCCTATGCAAGAACGGAAAAATGTGGTATAGTGACACCGTGAATGTGTTTATATGAGGAGGAGAGACAAAGTATGTTTGACCGTGCATATCTGAAAGAGATAGCCAAAAATCGGATCAAGGCCGCCTGGGGCGTGGCGGTGCTGGTGGCGCTGGTGGGGATGCTGCTGGGCGGCAGCCTGCGGACGCAAAGCCCGTATACGCGCCTCACCGCCAATCTTCGGTCGGGTGAGTCCTTTGGCGGTATTCGGGAGCAACTGCGGGAGTGGCTGGATGAGGACACGCCGCTGCCGGGGGGTAACCGGGATGGCGAGGTCGGAGACGATTACGGTCAGCTTGACGACTTTTTTGACGGAGATCTGGGGGCGGAGCTGCCCGACGACTGGGATTTCCGCTCCAGCGAGACGTGGCCTGTGGTGGCGGGTATCCTGGGGGTGGCGCTGATCGTCATCGGCATCTTTGCGATGGTCGCCGCCCTGTATTCCATCTTCGTGGGGAATGTGATCGGCACCGGTATGCGGGGCTGGTTTCTCCGGTACAGCCGAGGTGAAAACGCCCCCTTTGGAGAGCTGTTTGCCTCTTTCCGCATATATCTGCCGGTGGTTGCCGCCAACTTCCTGCGGAGTCTGTATACGTTCCTGTGGTCGCTGCTGTTTTTCATCCCCGGCATCGTGAAATCCTATGCATACAGCATGACCGACTACATCATCTATGAGAATCCCAACCTGTCCGCCAATCAGGCCATCACCCTCAGCCGGGAGCTGACCCGGGGCGGCAAGTGGGATCTGTTTGTGCTGGATCTGAGCTTCGTCGGCTGGAATCTGCTCAGCGCCTTGACCTTCGGGCTGTTGGGGATCTTGTATGTCAATCCGTATTATTCCACGGCCCATGCTCTGGCTTACGACAGTCTGAAAATGGCCGCCATCCAGTCCGGGCGGTTGACCTGGGCGGATTTTGGGCAGATGGCTCCGTACTATACACAGCCGATGAACGGCGGGGAGATCGGCTGAGGTGTTACAGGATTTCTGGACGGTCGCGCAAAATGTGCTGACCTTATTTATACTGATTTTCGTGGGTGTCTGCTGCCGGAGGCTGCGGCTGCTCGATGAGGCCGCGGTCAAATGCTGCGCTAATGTGGTGCTGTATATCGCTACCCCCTGCGTGGTGATCAAATCCTGCATCCGGGAATTTGACGTGGCGATGCTCCGGGGATTTCTGATCGTGGTGGCGGCGGCGGTGGCGAACCACCTGTTGCTTATCGCCATCGCCCATCTGCTGTTCCGGGACAGGGACGAGGGACGGCGGCGAGTGCTGCGGTTTGCCACGGTGTTTTCCAATGCGGGATATATGGCGATCCCCCTTCAGCAGGCGGTGCTGGGGGATGAGGGCGTGTTTTACTGCGCTGCCTACATTATTGTTTTTAATATTGTTATGTGGACCTATGGTGTGGTGGATATGAGCGGACAGACCGGCGAGCTGTCCGGCAAAAAGCTGCTGCTCAATCCCGGAATTCTGGGGGTCCTGTTGGGGCTGGTGGTGTTTCTGCTCCCCATTCCCGTGCCGGGGGTATTGCAGGATGCGCTGGGGCATATGGCGAATCTCAACACCCCCATCCCCATGCTGATCGTGGGCTACTATCTGGCGCAGACCGATCTGAAAGCGGCGGTGCGGGATGGGCGCAGCTATCTGTGTCTGGCGGTGCGGCTGGTGCTGATGCCGCTGCTGGCGCTGGGTGTGCTGCTGCTGTGCGGCGTGCGGGGCACGGTGCTGGTGTCGGTGATGATCTGCATCAGCACCCCGGTGGCGACGGCGGGCACCATGTTTGCCACCCGATATGACCGCGATCCCCTGTTATCGGTCAATCTGGTGTCCCTGTCTACCCTGTGCGCGGTGGCGACCATGCCGCCGATGATCGCCTTGACCAGCAGGCTGAGCCGTCTGCCGCTCCTGTTCTGAGAATAGACAAAAGGATCGGGGGACAACCGTTCCGGAGGCGGAACAGTCTCCTGTCTTGCTTGTCTTGTCGCGCGCAATACGACATGAGCGGAGGGCAGCAAAGCCGACGATCACGCAGCTTAGCCGAAAAAATGTCGTCTTTGTCCATGGGATCCAACGGCTTCGATCTGTATGCCGTGCGGAACGGACGGCAGCGGTTTGTGGGGACGGCTGCCATCCTACGGATCTGGGATTTTACTGCATGGCGCAGGGGTTGGCGCCCCTGCTGGAGAAGCTGCTGGAGGCGGCGGAGCCGGGCTGAAAATTACAGAATGATATACGACTTAGACCGAATTGTGTAAATATTTTTCCCACAGCGTGTGCTATCATGGGCGCGAGGAAAGGAGCGTGTGTTTGATGGAATCTGCGTTTACCCGACTGGGTGTGATGTTTGACTGCTCCCGCAACGCGGTGCTGCGGCCGGAAACCGTGAAGGAATGGATCGACGAGCTGGCGCCGCTGGGCTATACCAGCCTGATGCTTTATATGGAGGATACCTACGAGGTGGAGGAGGAGCCCTTCTTCGGCTACCGGCGGGGGCGGTATACCCGGCAGGAGCTGCAGGAGATCGACCGGTATGCGGCGGCGCACCACATGGAGGTGATCCCCTGCATCCAGACGCTGGCACATTTGGCTACGTCCTTGCGCTGGAATGAATACGCGCCCCATGTGGACACCGGCGATATCCTGCTGGTGGACGACGAGCGGGTGTACACGCTCATTGACCGGATGTTCCGGTCGCTGGCGGCATCCTTTTCCGGCCGGCTGGTGAATATCGGCATGGACGAGGCCCATATGCTGGGTCGGGGCAAATATTATGACCAGCACGGCGACACCGATCGGTTCTCCATCCTGTTGCGCCATCTGAACCGGGTGGCGGCTATCGGCAGGCAGTACGGATTCACACTGCAAATGTGGTCGGATATGTTCTTCCGGCTGGCCAACGGTGGGGAATACTATGCCGAAGCGGGCGACCGGGCGGCGGAGGTGCGGGCGCAGATCCCCGAGAATGTGGAGCTGGTCTATTGGGATTATTATTCCACCGATCGGGCGCATTACGATCAGATGAACGCCGCCCATAAGCAGCTGCAGGAGAATTTCTGGTTTGCCGGCGGTGCGTGGAGCTGGACGGGCTTTGCCCCCCATAACGCATACAGCATCGATGCCACCCGGCAGGCCTTTGCCAGCTGCCGGGCGTATGGAGTGCGGAATGTGTTTTTGACCCTCTGGGGAGACGACGGCGCGGAATGCTCCAGATGGGCGCTGCTGCCGACCCTGTATACGGCCGCCCGGTATGCGGCCGGGGAGGAGGACGAGGCAACCATCGCCGCCGGCTTTGCGGCGCGCTATGGGATGCCGATGGCAGATATGCTGGCGCTGGATCTGCCGGATAGCTGCAACGGCGCCCCCGGACGGATCGTAGACGGGGACAAATATCTGCTGTTCAACGACCCGCTGGCAGGACTGCTGGATTTTTCGCTGAACGGCAGCGAGTCAGCGGGCTTTGCGGCGGCGGCGCAAAGACTGGAGCCCCACCGGAAGAATGCCCGGTTCGGGTGTGTGTTCGATACGCTGTATACGCTGTGCCGGGTGCTGGAATTAAAAGCCGATCTGGGCGCGCGCACCCGCAAGGCGTATATGAGCGGTGACCGGGCGGCGGTGGCGGCGCTGTTGCCGGACTATGACGAGACGCTGAAACGGCTGGAGGTATTCTACGATACTTTTCGCACCCAGTGGTATCGGGAGAATAAGCCCCAGGGCTTCGAGGTGCAGGATGCCCGGCTGGGCGGACTGATGCTCCGGCTGAAGAACGCCCGCCGGCTGTTGGCCGACTATGCGGGCGGTGCGGTGGAACGGCTGGAGGAGCTGGAGGAACCGGTGCTGCCGCTGTTCGGCGCGGATAACGTGGGCAACGGTCTGTGTTTCAATAGCTGGCGGCAAAGTTTCACCGCCGGCGCCATGTTCTGAAAGGTGTGTATCCCCCGGCTGCGCCGGGGGATTTTTTGTGGTGCAGTCGGTGCGATCCGCCATACAGAGAACAAGCGGCCGCGCCGATAGCGCGACCGCTTTTCAATTTGGGCGGAGATATGGCACCATCGCAGCCGATTCAGTCTTCGCAGCCGATCTCGAGAGAGAATTCCTGCCGGTCTGCCGGCAAAGAGAAGTCAATGCAATAGAGGGGGTGTCCGTCGCCCCGCCTCTGCGGCGATGCGGTCACGCACGACGGCATCCAAACGGTCCTCCGGCACATACCGGATTTCGGCGAGCATCATGCCGGTTTCTGCGGCGAACAGGTCGATACAGGCAGCGTCCTCCTCGGGAACGCCGCCGGTGTGTGCGGGGAGGGCCCAGCAGGTTTCCTCGCAGATGGCCATGATCGTATCCTGCGCCTCGTCCCGATAGGCGGGATCGTCCGGATACAGCAGCGCCAGCAGCACAGCCGCCGTCAGAAACCGTCGCCGGGCAAAATACGGCTGCTCAAAACTCGCCCGTGTGCCGTCCCGGTAGTGCCGATATCGCTGGCCGAAACGCAGTGTGGACGCGGCTTTTTCGGCGTTGTCGTCGTGCTGTGCGCGTACCCGGGTGATCAGCGGAGCGGCGGCCGCTCCGGAATATTCGGTGAATTTTTATGGAGAAAAGCCGGCGGAATTCCCCCTGACAGATCGGAGAGATCGACCGGGGGAATAGATTCGTTGAGGCTTCGCGGGGGCGCTCCTTTTCCGGGCAGCGGAGGACCGGGGCTTTCACGGGGACAGGTCATACAGCTCCCGGTATTCGCCGGGGTGATGCCGGTAGCCTTACAGAACGCTTTGTTGAAGCTGGCGGTGTTATTGTAGCCGCTGCGGGTGGCGATCTCCAGCATACTGTCGGTGCAGTGTTTGTCGGTCAGCAGCCGGATGGCGGTGCCGATCGGCTTGTCCGGAATATACCCCCACAGGGTGGAAAGAAAATTGGGGCTCATGCCCACCGCCGCGGCAATATCCGCCAGGGAAAAGTCTTCATGCAGATGAGCGTCGATGTGCTCGATAGCGCTGCGGATCGTCTGCGCACCCTTTTGACCGGTCGCCGGCCGGCACCGATATCTGACAGGCGCGCAGCAGGGGGAGCCGTCTCCGGCGATGGCTCCGATTTGGTACATGGCGGTTCCTCCGATCCGCAAAAGAATGGTGTGTCCGTGCGGGATACGTACGGGACGGCGGTATTCGTCCCATCGTGCGGCAGATAAAGAGGAAAGTCAACCGTTTTATGCGTGGGCTGTTCCACCGTCGGGGAATTCCAGAGTGCGTACCCGGTCGGTGGCGGGAGAGGAAGCGTAGCGCTTCTTATAGGCGCGGTAAAAAGCGGAATAATCCCGGAAGCCGCAGCGCACCGACGCCTCGGTGATGGGCACGCCGGACAGAATCAGCTGCCGGGCGAGGATCAGCCGCTTGACCAGAATATAGTCCCAGGCTGTGGAGCCGGTGGCGGCCCGGAACAGCCGTCCCAGCTGGGTCTTGCTGAGGTAAAACCGGCGGCACAAATCGTCCAGGGTCAGCTCCTCGCACAAATGGCCGTTGACGTATTGTAAAATATCCCGGATGCGGGTCTGCGGAATGCGGATATCCGGCTGGGGTCGGCGCTGGCGGCGGCGATACCCCCGGTACAGCTCGCTGAGAATGGCGGGCAGCATGGCGGATGCCACCAGCCGTGTCAGCTCGGGGCTGTCGGTGTCCTCGATGCGCTCCAGGCACTTGCGCACAAAGTCGCTGTCAATCTCCTCGGAAGAATAGCGGTTGCCCTCCCCCAGCGGACGCTCCGAAAAGGCGGCCAGCAGCAGACGGTATGCGTCGGTGTGCTCCATCAGCGCCCGCTCCCGGAAGTGCACCACCACCCGTTCGTAGGGCGCATCCGGCGTGATGTGCAGCTTATGCACCTCGCCGGGGCGCATGACCAGAATGCAGCCCGGGGTCAGGGGATAGGCGGCGCTCTCCACCAGATACACGCCGTGACCGGACACGAAGAACAGAATCTCATACAGGTCGTGGGCGTGGGTCACAAAGCTGTCCTGCGTGGGGGTGTCGTCCAGCGAGTGATTGTAAAAGAGGGCATCGTCCGCCTGCCGTTGAACCATTGCCATACAAGAGTTCTCCTTTTGATCATACAATTACTGTGGAAATATGCCAAACGTTTTCCCGGTACAGTATAGCATCACGTGCACACATTTGCAATGTATAAACAGGAAAAAATCCGGATAAGCAATGGAAATTATATGGCAAGATGGTATAATGAGCCTGTACGGGTGTGGCGCGGACCTGCGCGTTTGGCGCGGCGGACCGCACTGCAGAAAACGGCAGGAGGTTTTTGAATGAAATTAACGTTTCGGTGGTATGGCGACAGCGATCCGGTGACGCTGGATCATATCCGGCAGATCCCCGGCATGACGGGCATCGTTTCCGCTGTGTACGATGTGCCGGCGGGCGGCGTGTGGAGCGAGGACAGCATCGCCGCGCTGAAAAAGAAGGCGCAGGACAAGGGCTTGGCATTTGAAGTGGTGGAGAGCGTGCCGGTGCCGGAGGATATCAAGCTGGGCAATGACAAGGCGCCGCAGCTGATCGCCAATTATTGCGAAAATGTGCGCCGTCTGGGAAAAGCGGGGGTCAAGTGCATCTGCTATAACTTTATGCCGGTGTTCGACTGGCTGCGCAGCGAGCTGGAGCATCCGCAGCCGGATGGGGCCAATGCGCTGGCCTATGACGATGAGACCGTGAAGCATATGAACCCCCTCACCTGTGAGCTGTCGCTGCCCGGTTGGGACGAGAGCTATTCCAAGGCGGAGCTGAAGGCGCTGCTGGAGCAGTATCAGACCATGGGAGAGGAGCGGCTGTGGCAGAATCTGGAGATTTTTCTCAAGGCGGTCATACCCGTGGCGGAGGAGGCGGGGGTCAACATGGCCATTCACCCGGACGATCCGCCGTGGGGGATGTTCGGGCTGCCCCGCATCATCACCAACGAGGAGAATCTGGAGCGTTTTCTCCGTCTGGTGGACAGTCCGGCCAACGGTCTGACCTTCTGCACCGGCTCGCTGGGGGCGGATATACATAACGATCTGCCCCATATGATCCGCCGGTTCGCAGGGCGCATCCATTTTGCCCATCTGCGAAATATCAAGCACACCGGCGACCGGCAGTTTGAGGAGGTGGGACACCCCACCGCCTGCGGCTCGCTGGATATGTATGAGATCGTGCGGGCGCTGGTGGAGAGCGGCTTTGACGGCTATGTGCGTCCGGACCACGGGCGCATGATCTGGGGCGAAAAGGGCCGCTACGGCTATGGCCTGTATGACCGGGCGCTGGGCGCCACCTATATCGAGGGCCTGTTTGAGGCCATCGAAAGGGAGCGGAAATAATGCGATTTGGCGTATGTATCGGCGCGGATATGCACCGCTTAGCCAAGCTACGGGAGTATGGCTACGATTATGCGGAAATCAACCTCTCCGGCATCGCCAACTGGACCCCGGAGCAGGTGGAGGAAGCACGGGCGGAAATGGTGCGCACCGGCATTTTTGCGGAAACCTGCAACGGATTTTTCTTCAGCTTTGAGAAGGGCTATTTGACCAGCGACCGGGTGGATTTTGCCGCCCTGGAGGAGTATATCCGCCGGGCGCTGGGGAAAGCCAGCCGCCTGGGGCTGCAGGTGGCGGTTATCGGCAGCGGCGCCGCCCGCACCATCCTGGATGAGAGCCGCCGGGAGGAGGGCGAGGAGCAGTTCGCCCGGGTGCTGCGGCTGGCGGGGGCTATCGGCGCCGAATTCGGCATCAAAATCGTGATTGAGCCGCTGCGGTACGAGGAGTGCAACACGGTCAACACGGTGGCGGACGGGATCGCGATGTGCCGCCGCGCCAATCATCCCAATGTGTTTGTGCTGGCGGATTTTTACCATGTTTCCATGACCGGCGAAAGTCTGGACACCATCCGCAGCTGCGGCTCCATGCTGCAGCACGTGCATCTGGCGCGGAATAATCCGGATCGCCGGATGCCGCTGGATGCGGCGGACGCGGCGGATTGCGCCAGGTGGGCGGAGGCACTGCGGGAGAACGGCTACAATGCCCGCATCAGCCTGGAGGGTGCGTTCGGAGACGATTGGAATGACACCGTGCAAAAAATGCGGACCGTATTGAAAGTATTTGAATAAAGGAGAGCGGATGACAATGAAACAGGTTATTGTGATCACCGGTGCCGGCGGCGTGCTGTGTTCCGGGTTTGCGGAGTTTCTGGCGGGCAAGGGCGCCAAGGTAGCCCTGCTGGATCTCAACGAGCAGGCTGCCGAGGCGGTGGCGGAGAAGATTCGGGCGGCCGGCGGCGAGGCCACGGCCTACAAGACCAATGTGCTGGATAAGGCCAATCTGGAGGAGGTGCATCAGGCGGTACTGGCGAGGTACGGCAAGTGCGACATCCTCATCAACGGCGCCGGCGGCAACAATCCCCGCTGCACCACCCTGCACGAGGAATACGAGGCAGGGGACGAAACAGCGGAGGATTTTCTCACCTTTTTCAACATCGAGGAAAAAGGATTCGACTTTGTGTTTGATCTGAACCTCAAGGGCGTGCTGCTGCCCAGCCAGGTGTTTATGCCGGATATGCTGGGACGGGAGGGCTGCTGTGTGTTGAATATCTCCTCCATGAACGCCTACCGTCCGCTGACAAAGATCCCCGCCTATTCGGCGGCCAAGGCGGCGGTATCCAACTTCACCTCCTGGCTGGCGGTGCATTTCGCCAGGGAGGGCATCCGGGTCAACGCCATCGCGCCGGGATTCTTCGTCACGAATCAGAACCGGGCGCTGCTCTTCAACGAGGACGGCACCCCTACCCCCCGCACCGGGAAGATTCTGCGCTCCACTCCTATGGGGCGGTTCGGTGAGGCGGAGGAGCTGCTGGGTACCGTGGAATGGCTGCTGGATGCAACAAAATCCGGCTTTGTGACCGGGATCACCGTGCCGGTGGACGGCGGATTCTCCGCATACAGCGGCGTGTGAGCAAAGGAGCAAGAGAAGCATATGAAAGAGATCGTATTGGGCGCTTTCGCCGACGAGGCGGGCGCGGCGCTGGCTGATCAGATCGCGGCTATGAAAGACAACGGCATCCGCCATCTGGAGGCGCGGACCATCGGGGAGAAAAACTTTGTAGACCATACCTGCGCCGAGGCGAAGGAAATCAAGGCGCAGCTGGACGCCAACGGGCTGCGCATCTGGAGCATCGGCTCGCCTCTGGGCAAGATCGGTATTACCGATCCCATGGAGCCCCATCTGGATAAGCTCAAGCACGCGCTGGAGCTGGGGCAGATCATGGGCAGCGAGAATATCCGGATGTTCAGCTTCTATATACCGGCCGGCGAGGATCCCGCGGTCTATCGGGACGAGGTGATGGAGCGGTTGGGACGGATGGTGGAGACTGCCCGGGGCAGCGGCATCCGCCTGTGCCATGAGAACGAAAAAGGCATCTACGGCGATGTAGCGTCCCGGTGCGCGGACATTCTGGAGCAGTTTCCGGAGATGGGGGGCATTTTCGACCCCGCCAACTTTATCCAGTGTGGGCAGGATACGCTGGCGGCCTGGGAGCTGCTGCAGGAGCGCATCGTCTACTTCCATGTCAAGGATTGCGTAGAGGGAGGCAAGGTGGTTCCCTGCGGCAAGGGTATCGGCCATGTGCCGGAGATACTCCGCCGATTTATTGCCCGGGGCGGCTGGCAGCTCACATTGGAGCCCCATTTGACGGTGTTTTCCGGCTTTGCGGCCTTGGAAAAGGACGAGGCCAAGACTCAGATGGCCGCCTATGAATATCCCACTCAGCGGGCAGCGTTTGACGCGGCGGTAGCTGCGCTCAGGGAGGCACTGTGACCGCTGCGGTACGGGATGCCGCCACATGATACGGATAAGGAGAGAGACAGAATGCAGATCGGAGCGCAATTTTATACTCTGCGGGAGCAGTGCAAGACGCTGGAGGGGCTGGCCGAATCCCTCCGGCGGGTGGCGAATATCGGTTATCGGCTGGTGCAGATCTCCGGCGTGTGTGCCTATGAGCCGGAGTGGCTGCAGGAGCAGCTGCAAAAGAACGGCCTGCGGTGCGTGCTGACCCATATTCCGCTGGAACGGCTGGAGAAAGAGCCGGAGCGGGTGGCAGCGGAGCATACGGTGTTCGGCTGCGACTATATCGGCCTGGGCAGCGGACGGCAGGTGCCGGGCACGGAGGGCATGGATGAGGTCATCCGGCTGGCGCAGACCACCGGACGGTATTTCGCCGCGGTGGGGAAGCGCCTGTTGTATCATAATCACGGCTTTGAGTTCACTCGGGATGCGGGAGACGGGAGGACGCGGATGGCATATCTGATGGAGCACACCACTCCGGAGGAGCTGGCGTTTACCCTGGATACCTATTGGGTGCATTGGGGCGGCGGCGAGGTGGTGGACTGGATCGACCGGCTGGCCGGGCGCATTCCCTGTGTGCACCTGAAGGATATGGTGGCCGACGGACAAAAAGAGCAGCATATGGCGCCGGTGGGCAGCGGCAATCTGCCCTGGCAGAAGATTCTCCCGGCGCTGGAGCAGGCGGGTGTCCGCTATGCGCTGGTGGAGCAGGATAACTGCTACGGCGAGGATCCCTTTGCCTGCCTGGAAAAGAGCTATCGGTTCCTGCGGGCGCAGGGGCTGGAATAAACACGACACAGCAAACGGAAAGGAAGAATGCATATGGATAAGATTCGTATGGGCATTATCGGCATCGGCAATATGGGCTCGGCGCATGCCAAGAACATCGCTGAGGGCAAATGCCCGGAAATTGAACTGACGGCGGTGTGCGACATCAACCCCGCGCGGCTGCAGTGGGCGCAGGAGAATCTGCCCGCCACGGTGGAGCGGTTCGACGACGCCGTCAAAATGATGGAGAGCGGGAAGATCGACGCGGTGATCGTGTCGATCCCCCATTATGACCATCCTCGGTATGCGATGGAGGGCTTTAAGCACCATCTGCATGTGATGTGCGAAAAGCCCGCCGGCGTGTATACGAAGCAGGTGCGGGAGATGAACGAGGCGGCAGCCATGGCGAATGTCACCTTCGCGATGATGTTCAATCAGCGCACCAACTGCGTATACCGCAAGATGAAAGAGATCGTGGAGAGCGGCGAGATGGGCGCTCTGCGCCGGGCCAACTGGATCATCACCAACTGGTACCGTCCCCAGGCCTATTACGATTCCGGTGCCTGGCGCGCCACCTGGTCGGGGGAGGGCGGCGGTGTGCTGCTGAACCAGTGCCCCCACCAGCTGGATATGTATCAGTGGATTTGCGGTCTGCCGGTGAAGGTGGATGCGCACCTGCATTTCGGCAAATGGCACGATATCGAGGTGGAGGACGATGTGACCGCCTATCTGGAGTTTGCGAACGGCGCCACCGGCGTGTTCGTCACCTCCACCGGCGATGCCCCCGGCACCAACCGGTTTGAGTTGACACTGGATAAGGGTAAGCTGGTAGTGGAGAACGATAAGCTCTATCGGTATGAGCTGGATGTGGCGGAGCCGGAATTCTCCAAGACCAACAAAGAGCTCTTCGGTCAGCCCAACGTGACCTATTCCGAGGTGGAGACCGACGGCGAAAATCCCCAGCATATAGGTGTGCTGAATGCCTTTGCGGCGCACATTCTTCACGGTGCACCGTTGGTGGCGGAGGGCACTGAGGGTATTCGGGGGTTGACTTTGTCCAATGCCATGCACCTGTCCTCCTTTCTGGGGCATCCGGTGGAGATTCCCTTTGATGAGGAGGTATACTATGAGGAGCTGATGAAACGTGTGAAAACCTCCCGCCGCAAGGATAACGTGCAGGCGGTGGTGGCGGACACCTCCGGCAGCTACGCAGGGGCGAAATAAAGCCGCCTGACCGTGATGGCTGCTGCGCGGGCGGCCCGTGCATTCGGAATAGGCGTTCCGGGCAGTTTTGCCGGAGCGAAAATGGAAAAAGAACGCCGGGCAAGAAGTCCGTCGAGGACGGGGACGACGAAAATCATTCCGGGAGCGACGGCAGAGAAACGGCAGAAAAGACGGTTTCCGCCACAGACCCCGACTGCGGAATGCTCGTAAAGGGAGAGCACGAGCGGCAGTTTGCCTATGAAGCACATACAGCCTGTGATAAGCGCGGCTTTGTATTGGGCGTAGAGGTAACCGCCGGAAATGTCCATGACAGCGTGGTGTGGGACAAAGTATATGACACGGTAACAGGGCCTCGGTTCGTAACCGTGGAGACCCCGTGGATCGCAAAGAAAGCGGTGAGCGGATCTTGGCGGATGCGCAGGAGAAACCCGCCATGCGTTATACACACCACGGGGGCTTGCCCGCCGTCACGCGATGGGGCAGGCTTAAATGTGCGGCCATGAACCTGAAAAAGCCGGGAAACGGAGCTGAAAAACTCCGTTTCCCGGTTTATATTCGTTGATGATTCCCCCAATTACAAGAGCCCCCTGCTTTCGTCATTTGAAAGCAGGGGGCTTTGACAGGGGGCACACCAGTGTGGCCTCGGCACGGTTTTTCGCGGCTTATTCCCCCATCGTATAGTTGGGAGCTTCCTTGGTGATATGAATGTCGTGGGGGTGGCTCTCCTTGAGGCCTGCCCCGGTGATGCGGATGAACTGTCCCTTTTCCTGCAGCTCGGCGATGGTGCGGCAGCCGCAATAGCCCATGCCGGAGCGCAGACCACCCATCAGCTGGTATACCGTATCGCTGAGCGCACCCTTATAGGGTACCCGCCCCTCGACACCCTCTGGCACCAGCTTTTTGTTGTCCTCCTGGAAATATCGGTCCCGGCTGCCCCGCGCCATAGCGCCCAGACTGCCCATGCCCCGGTATACCTTGAATTGCCGCCCCTGATACAGCTCGGTGTCTCCGGGGGACTCCTCGCAGCCCGCCACCAGTGAGCCGACCATGACCACGTTGGCGCCGGCGGCCAACGCTTTGACCATATCGCCGGACAGCTTGATGCCGCCGTCGGCAATAACCGGGATGCCGTATTTTGCTGCGGCGCAGGCGGCGTCGTAGATGGCAGTGATCTGGGGCACGCCGATGCCCGCCACCACTCGGGTGGTGCAGATAGAACCGGGGCCGATACCCACCTTCACAGCGTCCGCGCCGGCGGCGATGAGCGCCTCGGTGGCGGCGGCGGTGGCGACATTGCCGGCAATCAGTGACACCTGCGGGAAGGCAGTCTTGACCTTTTCCACCGCCTTGAGGATGTTGGCGCTGTGGCCGTGGGCGGAATCCAGCACCAGCACATCCGTCTGGGCCTCCACCAGCGCCGCGGCCCGCTCCAATACATCGGCGGTGGCACCGATGGCGGCGGCGCACAGCAGCCGCCCGCCCGCATCCCGGGCGGAGTGGGGGTATTTGACACTCTTTTCGATATCCTTAATGGTGATCAGTCCCCGCAACATACCGGCATCGTCCACCAGCGGTAGCTTTTCAATGCGGTAGCGGGAGAGAATTTCTTTTGCCTGCTCCAGGGTGGTGCCCACCGGTGCCGTCACCAGATGGTCTTTGGTCATCACATCCCCGATGCGGCGGCTGAAATCGGTGATGAACCGCATATCCCGGTTGGTGATAATGCCCACCAGCCGCCCATCCACGCAGATGGGCACGCCGGAGATGCGGTATTTCCCCATCAGCGCGTCCGCATCTGCCACCGTATGGTCGGGGGTCAGGGAGAAGGGGTTGACGATGACCCCGTTTTCCGACCGCTTCACCATATCCACCTGATCGGCCTGCGCCTCGATGGACATATTCTTATGGATAACGCCGATGCCGCCCTCCCGGGCGATGGCGATTGCCATTTTCGCCTCGGTGACGGTGTCCATAGCCGCCGTCATGAGCGGGGTGTTCAGCGTGATCGTCCTGGTCAACGGTGTGCGAATATCCACATCGGCAGGCAGAATATCCGAGCGGGCAGGAATGAGCAACACATCGTCGAAGGTCAGACCCTCTTTTACGAACTTTTCACCGGCATTACAGTTGACCATGACTTGTCCTCCTTGCAGATATGTATTTCGCACAGTATACCACAACCCGTCGGCAAAAAACAACCCCTTTTCGCCGATTTTTTGCAAATATGCGGCGGATTTCGGCACCGTTTACGCCAAAAGACCCGGCTTGTCCGAAATATTTTGAGTTTTTTTGGAAAAACAGTAGCCAAACCGCAAATTATCTGGTATAATAGCCAGTGGCTTTCAGCGAAACGTCAAAAACGGCGTTTCGGCTGTGAGAAAAACAATAACTTTGGAGGTAAAAGAAGTATGAGTCACAAGTACGTCTATATGTTCAGCGAAGGCAACGCTTCCATGCGTGAGCTGCTGGGCGGCAAGGGTGCGAACCTGGCCGAGATGACCAATATCGGTCTGCCGGTTCCTCAGGGCTTCACCATCACCACCGAGGCCTGCACCCAGTATTATGAGGACGGCCGCAAGATCAACGACGATATTATGGCGCAAGCCATGGCCGGCGTTGCCGAGATGGAGAAGATCAACGGCAAGAAGTTCGGCGACCTGAAGAACCCGCTGCTGGTTTCCGTGCGTTCCGGTGCCCGCGCTTCCATGCCCGGCATGATGGATACCATTCTGAACCTGGGTCTGAACGACGAGGTGGTGGCCGCCATGATCGCCGGCAACCCCGATCCCAAGTTCGAGCGGTTTGTGTACGACTCCTATCGTCGGTTCATCCAGATGTTCTCCGACGTGGTTATGGAAGTGGGCAAGAAGTATTTCGAGCAGCTCATTGACAAGATGAAAGAGGAAAAGGGCGTGCACTTCGACATCGAGCTGACCGCCGCCGACCTGAAGGAGCTGGCTGGCCAGTTCAAGGCTGAGTATAAGGCGCAGCTGGGTCAGGACTTCCCCTCCGACCCCGTGGAGCAGCTGAAGCTGGCCATTGAGGCCGTGTTCCGCAGCTGGGACAACCCCCGTGCCAACGTGTATCGCCGGGACAACGATATCCCCTATTCCTGGGGTACTGCCGTCAACGTCATGCCCATGGTGTTCGGCAACCTGAATGACGAGTCCGGCACCGGCGTGGCCTTCACCCGTGACCCCGCCACCGGCGAGAAGAAGCTGATGGGCGAGTTCCTCATCAACGCCCAGGGCGAAGATGTGGTGGCCGGCGTGCGTACGCCCATGCCCATCGCCCAGATGGAGAAGGAGTTCCCCGAGGCCTATGCCGAGTTTGTGAAGGTGTGCGATCTGCTGGAGAACCACTATCACGATATGCAGGATATGGAGTTCACCGTTGAGAACAAGAAGCTGTATATGCTGCAGTGCCGCAACGGTAAGCGTACCGCTCCCGCCGCTCTGAAGATCGCCTGCGACCTGGTGGACGAGGGCATGAAGACCGAGCAGGAGGCCGTTCTGATGATCGACCCCCGTAACCTGGATACGCTGCTGCACCCGCAGTTTGATGTAAAGGCTCTGAAGGCGGCTACCCCGTTGGGCAAGGGTCTGGGTGCCTCCCCCGGCGCTGCCTGCGGTAAGGTTGTGTTCACTGCTGACGATGCCGAAGCCTGGCATGCCCGTGGCGAGAAGGTCGTTCTGGTGCGTCTGGAGACCTCTCCTGAGGACATCACCGGTATGAAGGCCTCTCAGGGCATCCTGACCGTGCGCGGCGGTATGACCTCTCACGCTGCCGTGGTGGCGCGCGGTATGGGCACCTGCTGCGTGTCCGGCTGCGGCGAGATCAAGATGGACGAGGCGAACAAGAAGTTTGAGCTGGGTGGCAAGACCTTCCATGAGGGCGACATCATCTCCATCGACGGCTCCACCGGTAACATTTACGGCGAGGCCATCCCGACCGTGGATGCCGAGATCGCCGGCGAGTTCGGCCGCATCATGGGCTGGGCCGACAAGTATCGCCGCCTGAAGGTGCGCACCAATGCCGATACCCCCCGCGACGCCAAGAAGGCTCGTGAGCTGGGCGCCGAGGGTATCGGTCTTTGCCGCACGGAGCATATGTTCTTCGAGCCGGAGCGCATCGCGGCGTTCCGCGAGATGATCTGCTCCGATACCGTTGAGGAGCGCGAGGCCGCTCTGGCGAAGATCATGCCCATGCAGCAGGCCGACTTTGAGGCTCTGTACGAGGCTCTGGAGGGCAATCCGGTGACCATCCGGTTCCTGGATCCCCCGCTGCACGAGTTCGTGCCCACCGAAGATGCCGAGATCGCCGCGCTGGCCAAGGCACAGGGCAAAACCGTAGAGGCCATCAAGGCCATCATCAGCGGCCTGCATGAGACCAACCCCATGATGGGTCATCGCGGCTGCCGTCTGTGCGTCACCTACCCCGAGATCGCCGAGATGCAGACCAAGGCGGTCATCCGCGCGGCGATCAAAGTGAGCAAGGCGCATCCGGATTGGACCATCGTGCCGGAGATCATGATCCCGCTGACCGGCGAAGCGAAGGAATTCAAGTTTGTAAAGGATATCGTGGTCAAGACCGCCGATGCGGAGATTGCCGCCGCCGGCAGCGATCTGAAGTATGAGGTCGGTACCATGATGGAGATCCCGCGTGCCTGCCTCACCGCTGACGACATCGCTAAGGAGGCCGAGTTCTTCTGCTTCGGCACCAACGATCTGACTCAGATGACCTTCGGCTTCAGCCGTGACGACGCCGGCAAGTTCCTGGGCGCCTACTACGACAACAAGATCTATGAGAACGATCCCTTTGCCAAGCTGGATCAGACCGGCGTGGGCAAGCTGATGGAGATGGCGGTCACCATGGGTAAGAAGGTTCGTCCGTCCATGCATTGCGGCATCTGCGGCGAGCACGGCGGCGACCCGGTCTCCGTGGAGTTCTGCCACAAGATCGGTCTGGACTATGTGTCCTGCTCTCCCTTCCGTGTGCCGATCGCCCGGCTGGCTGCTGCTCAGGCAGCTATCAAGGAAGGAAAGAACTAAGTTATCCCATCCGGTTTGATTTTGTTCTGACGATCGACGATGTAAAAGCGTTCCACCTACGGACTCGACAAAACGAAGAGTCCATAGGTGGAATGACATCACCGTCAAAGGCGTATCGAACCCGAAAAGGCAGGTTTTGCAACCTGCCTTTTCTTTTATCCAGCCTATCTGCATCAAATGAGATGGACTATATCCTGGAAAACGGACAGGGAAAAGAAGCACCTTCTGTTGTAGAATAGAAGCTACAACAGAAGGTGCTGTCATGTCCGGACAATAGACAAAAGGAGAGGCGCTCAGCGAAGACGTGTTCCAACGAAAAGCTGCAGGAAAAACGAACCGGGAGATCGGTGCCCGCTTCGGACTGAGCAAAGCGCAGATCTACGATGTGGCTGCCGCCGACCCCCTTTTTGTTGTCAAATCGGTATTCGTCCGGCTGCTGTGCACGCAGCTTTGCTGTCGCCAGCAGAGCGTAGCCCTGTCCGATCGAAACAAGACTGCCCGCAGTTGCGTTGCGTCCGCCGCCTGCATCAAGGCGATGATCGTGCCGGGACGTCTCAAGTGCTTCGGCATCCTCGGACGGGAGGAAAACGTGGTGATTCCGTGGGATAAGATCGAGATCATCGGCTGCGACACGATCCTCGTCTGCATCGAGCCGGGCTACAACCGCCGGAAGCGGAGGAGGCTGCTTGAGATGTTCAAGCGTGAAACGGCGGCGCGGATTGTGTCCGCGCCGCCCCTGCATTTTCAGAGCGCCATCCGGTACGCCCGCAGTCCGGTCAGGCTGACGCGGGCGTTCCTCACAGCCGCCGAGAGCGTCTCCGGGCGGCGGGCGCAGACAAAGGTCTGGCAGAGCCGCCCGTCGAGGTAGAGCTGGGCGATGCCGTGCAGCACGAGCAGCCGGAAATGCGTCCGCTCGCCGGGGTCGAGGTGCGCGCGGGCGGCGTCCCACGGGCTTATGGTGTCCAGCGGGTCAAAACGGGAGCCGTCCCAGCCGCCGACGCGGGTATACGAGCAGCGGGGGTGTCCCGCCTCGGTCAGGATCGCCGTCCCGCCGAGCGCAAAGCCTGCCGCGCTCGGACGCCAGACCCCCGCACGGACCGCCCCGCGCTCCGGCCACGGCTCCGCGGCAAGCCAGCCCTCGAGGAACAGCCCGGCGGATGCGTCGAACGAGAGCAGCGGCGCTTCGGCGTACTCGTCGGTGAGCTGGTAGGCGGGCAGGGCGCGGCTCTCGAGGGTCAGGGTCTCCGGACAGGCGCACGGCTCGCCGCGCAGGACGTCGTTTCCCTCCCACCAGCCGGGCATCAGCCCGTCCGCGCCCTGCATCACGCGGCAGAGCGGGAGCGTCCAGCAGGTATTCTGCGGGTCGTCGAGGAGATAGCAGACGGCGCCGGAGGCGAGCAGCGGAGTGGGTGCAAAGCCGTCTTCGCTGACGCCCGGCGCGGTGTCCTTACCCGTGCCGACGCCCGGCGCGGTGTCATAATCATGGACAAAGCCGGGGAGGCAGGAGACGAAAACCTCGCCGGGGACGCCGTTCTGCCCGGCGAAGCGGTGCCTCTTGCAGGGACGGAACGGGCCGTCCTCCGAATCCGACTCGAAGACATAGGCGGCGTAGCCGTAGTTGCCGTTATACGGCGGGCAGATGCCTCCCATGAGATACCAGCGGCCGCCGAGCCGCTCGAAGCCGCCGACCTCCATCTCCCGCGCGGACTCGTACCCGCACCAGTCGACGGGCGGCGGCGGGCAGGTCTCCCACGTCCTGCCGTCCTGCGAACGGCGCAGCCCGCACAGGCCGCTCTCTCCCGCCTTCGGCACGGCGACGATGCAGCCGGCGTACCCGCCGTGCTCGCTCTCCCGGCAGTACATATGGTCCCAGCGCTCATGCGGCTCGTACCAGCGCGGGTCGGGGGCGTCGTATCCGGTCTTCTCCCAATGGACGAGGTCGTCCGAGACGGCGTAGCCCATCATGTCGTTGACGCCCTGTCCGGACGTCGTGCCGTAATTCATATAGAAGCGCCCGTCCCCGGCGCGGAGGACGCCGCACTTCCAGACGGGCCGCTCGTCGGTCAGGACGTTCCCCCTGTCCTCCCAATGGACGCCGTCCTCTGAGACGGCAAGGCGGCAGGCGTAGGACTCGCTCCCGCCCGGCGCGTAGTACATCGTGAACAGATAGAACCGTCCCTGCCAGCGCAGGACGGTGGGGTCCCAGAGTTTTCCTTTTTCAGGGCGGTAGAGCATGGCGGTTCTCCTTTTTCAGGGGCTTCAGACCCGGATTTCCAGCAGCGCGGACGCGCCGGGGTACCCGAACACGGTGCGAACGCCCGCGTCGGCGAGCGCGCGTATGAGTAATTCCGCTCCAGTCAGCATTGTTTTCCTCCACAACTTCGGCGGGACGCGTCCGCGAGACGCCGCTGCGGTGAAACTCCGGGGCTGCATATGCAGCCCCGGAGTTTTCTGTATCCGTGTCAGCCTTCCAGCATGGTTTTGGCCGCCGCCAGCAGCGTTTCCTCCAGTGCCTGCGCCTGTGCCGCGTCCGCACCGGTGGCGGTGATATACGCCTTGATCTTCGGCTCGGTGCCGGAGGGGCGCACGATCACGCCCGCATCCCCCTCCAATGTGTAGGACAGCACATTGGAGACCGGCAGCGTCAGAGGCGTTTCAACACCGGTGGCGATGTCCCGCCGCACCCGACGCTGATAGTCCGCCACCGCCAGCACCCGACGGCCGCCGATGCTCTCCGGCGCGTGTTCCCGCAGTCCGTCCATGATGCTCTGCATCTGCTTCATGCCCGCTTCACCCTCGAAAGATACGTTCAGCAGAGCGTTGCGGTAATAGCCGTATTTCTCGTATAGCTTTTGCATCTGCTGGAGCAGCGTGATTCCCTGCTCACGGTAGTAGCTGGCCATCTCCACGATGAGCATGGAGGCCACCACGGCGTCCTTATCCCGCACGTAGGTGCCCGCCAGATAGCCGTAGCTCTCCTCAAAGCCCAGCACATACCGCTCCGGGTGGCCCTCCTGCTCCAGCACGCCGATCTGCTCGCCGATATATTTGAAACCGGTCAGCAGGTCCCGCACCTCGCAGCCGTAATCTCTGGCGATGGCTGCTGCCAGATTGGTGGTGACGATGGTTTTGATCACCACCGGATTCTCCGGCAGCGTGCCCGCCGCTTTGCGGCTGGACAGCACGTATTCCGTCAGAAGGCAGCCTACCTCGTTGCCGGACATGAGGGTATACCCGTCTCCGTCCCGTACGGCGATACCCACCCGATCGCAGTCCGGGTCGGTGGCCAGCAGCAGATCGGGGTGTTCCGTTGCCGCCATTGCCAGCGCCCGCTCAAAGGCCTGTCGGATCTCCGGGTTTGGGTAGGGGGCGGTGGGGAAGTTACCGTCCGGCAGCTCCTGCTCCGGCACCACCGCCACCTGAGTGACCCCCACCCGGCGCAGCATCTCCCGTACAGGGAGGTTGCCGGTACCGTTGAGAGGGGTGTATATCAGCCGCAGACCCGCCCGGGCGCTGACGTCCGGATGGATCTGCTGCTTGAGCACCTCGGTCATATAGCTGTCCAGCAGCTCGTCGCCCACCATGCGGATGGTGCCGGCGGCCACTGCTTCTTCAAGATCCGCCACCCGCACATCGTCGAACACATCCACCGTGTCGATGCACGCCGTCACGGCGTTGGCGTCCGCGTCGGTCATCTGGCAGCCGTCGGGTCCATAGCACTTGTAGCCGTTATATTTGGCCGGATTGTGGCTGGCGGTCACCATAATGCCCGCCTTGCAGCCGAAATACCGCACGGCATAGCTGAGCACCGGCGTCGGCTCCAGCTGCGGGAAGAGATGCACCGTGCAGCCGTTGGCCGCCAGCACCCGTGCCGCCTCCCGGGCGAACCGGTCGGATTTGATCCGGGAATCGAAAGAGATGGCTACCGCCGCATCCGCATAGCGGGCATTCAGATAGTCGGCCAGTCCCTGGGTCGCCCGGCGCACGGTATATATGTTCATCCGGTTGGTGCCGGCGCCGATGATTCCCCGCAGTCCTCCGGTGCCGAATGCCAGCGGGCGGTAAAACCGCTCCCGGATCTCGCTCTCCTTCCCGGCGATGGAGCGCAGCTCCTCCGCCACATCCGGATCCTCCGTCGCCCGGTCACACCAATGGGCATAGCTTTTCTCGATTTCTGTCATACACACCGCCGCCTTTCTCACTTGGTCCATACCGGCGGCTTTTCCGCCGCCGACCGTTCCTTGCCCATCAGTATAGCATTTTTTTCACGGTTTCTCAACCGTCTGAAGGGAATTTTCCGAAAAAATCTTTCGGCCGGGGCGCCCACTACGACAAAGACCGCCGGAAGCTGAGCGGTTCCGGCGGTCATCGGGATCACGGCAAGGGAGGATACAGCAGCTCGTCGGCGGTCTGTGCCATCTGCGCCAGCCATTGCTGTCCGCAACGGCGACGCCAACGCATTTTCTGACAGGCAGGTCCGATGTTCGGCGGGCGGCTGTGGAGATGGTGCATATCCGACCCGAGCACCAGTCGGTCGGGTCGGGGCAGCCAGCGGCGCAGTCTGCGGTATGTACGCGGGTCGAGGAAGGTTCCGGCATTCAGCTGCACCACTGCGTCGGGCAACTGCATGAGCCGGGCGATCTCCGCGGATGAATACCAGTGGCGGTAGCGATCCACATGAGCCAGGATCACCGTCAGCCGCTGCCCCAGAGCGATGTCCTCCAGCTCATCATACACCCAGGGCTGGGGCGTCATGAGCGGCAGCTCCAGCAGCACGGCATTGGTGTCCCGGATGCACAGCGGGCGCAGATCAACCCGGCCGATCCCCCGGCGCAGCAGCACCTCCGCCCCCGGAATCAGGCGCAGACGGCCGGACAGCTCCGGCGCGCAGGCCATCTCCTGCTGCAGCACCGCCATCGCATGATCCCGCACCTGCAAAAATGCCTCCGGCGCCCCGGCTCCGTCATAGAAGTGGGGAGTAGCCACAACGGTGCGGATCCCCTGACGCAGGGATTGCCGCAGCATCCCGACGGATTCCTGCGCATGGGCAGCGCCGTCGTCGATGCCGGGCAGACAATGGGAATGGAAATCAATCCGTATGCTTTGTGTCATAGCGTGTGCTGTATTCATAATTAAAGGCGCGGTAGTAGCGATCTTTCTCATAGCGGGAATAGCCGCTATCCCGCACATCGGATACGATAACCCCCAGCAGATCGGCGTTGATGCGGCGGATCGCCTCTGCGCAGTCCTTCAGCTCATCATAGGTGGTCTGCCGCTGCCGTGCCACCAGCACCGTCCCCGCCACATGAGGCGCCACCACCAGCGCATCGGCCACCACCGTCAGGGGTGGGGTGTCCAGAAACACGTAGTCGTAGCGCTTCCGCAGCTCCTCCAGCAGCGCCGCCATCCGCGCCGAGCCCAGCAGCTCGGAGGGGTTGGGCGGTCTCGTCCCGGCAGGAATCAGATCCAGATTGGGCACGACGTTTTTCTGTATGCATGCCTCCGGCGCGCTCAGGCCGCCGAGAATTTTGGATAAGCCCTCGGTCTTGCTGACGCGGAAATTCCGGTGCTGCGAGGGCTTGCGCATGTCGGCGTCCACGACGATCACCCGCGCGCCGGTCTGCGCCATCACAATGCCCAGATTGCAGCAGGTGGTGGACTTTCCGGCGCTCGGTTCGGCGCTGGTGAACAGCACGGCCCGGTTATCGGTGTTGGCCAGGGTGAACAGCAGATTGGTGCGGATGAGCTTATAGGCCTCCGCGATACGGAAATTGGCGCTGCGGTTGGGGTCAGCGGCATAGCCGCCCTTACCATTCTTTCCCGGCATAAGCTGCGCCCCCTTTCTTCCCCGGCCGGATGCCGGGGATCTCGCCCAGCACCGTCAAATTCAGCCGGCGGCGGATTTCCTGCTCGCCGCTGACGGTGGTATCGGTCAGATAGCGCAGTATCGCTACGATGCAGACGACCGCCGCTCCGACCGCGAAGCCCAACGCAGTGTTCGCAACCGTGTGAGGCCCCGCTTTCACGCCTTTTTTGGCCGGAGCCATGACGGTGATGCTGCCCATTTGTGTGATCTCTTTCAGTTTTTCGGGGGCTATATCCGCCAATCCGTCGCAGATTGCTTTGGACAGATTCGGATCGTCGGTCGTGACCGTTATATCCAGCATCGCCGTATCCTTCACGGAGGACACCTTCAGAGCCTTACGGATCTGGGAGGCGGTGGCGGCGTATCCCTGCCGCACCAGACGCTCGGACACCTCGCTGAGCACCAGATCATTTTGGAGGATCACCGTATACTCACCGGCCAGTGTATGCGCCGCGGACAGACCGCCGGCGGCTCCGTTGATTGAAGAATCCACCCGTGAGTAGCTCGTGTAGCTGCTGACATACATCTGAAACCCGGATTTATACGTGCTGCCGATGAGCAGCTTGCTCCCGACACCGGCCAGCACCGCCCCGGCAACGGCCGCCGCCAGAATCCATCGGATCTGTCGCCGCAGGATCGACGCAAGCGTGCGCATATTCATTTTGCCGCACCTCTCATTCATACCGTATGCAAATCGTGCATCGGTCAAAAATCCCGAAAAATCATTCCTAATTATATCGGTTGCGGCCGATATTGTCAACCGCAAAATTCCTTCCGGGCTTGCCGTAGCCCTGTCGCAGCGGGGCGAAAAGGCGCGTATGTGTAAAAAATGTGTGAACCGGAAAAAAACCATTGCAAAAACGCCGCTTATCGTGTAGAATAGAGATGGAACATATTTCGTGTACGGATGCAACAATTTTCTATTGTCGCTGTGCCCTTTTTGGGGGATAATACATATGTATAGTGCTTTGACTATATAGGTCTTGCACACAGAAAGGGAGAGCGACATGGCGGTTAGCATCAACACACGGTACATCGGCGATCTGGTCAGCGAACGGGAAATTCTGGCATTGCAGCCCCAGGTGACGCTGGCACACGATATGCTCCAAAACGGCACGGGTCTGGGAAGCGGTTTTCTCGGCTGGCTGGATCTGCCCGTTGACTACGACAAAGAGGAATTCGCCCGCATCAAGACGGCGGCGGCCCGGATCCAGGCGGATTCGGATGTGCTGATTGTCATCGGTATCGGCGGCTCATATCTGGGGGCCCGCGCCGCCATCGAATTTCTCAAGTCCAATAACTATAACCTCAAGGAGAAGGACACCCCCTCCATCTTCTTTGCCGGCAACAGCATTTCCGGCACCCAGCTCAGCGAGCTGCTGGAGCTGTGCGCGGGCAAGCGGGTATCGGTCAATGTGATCTCCAAATCCGGCACCACCACGGAGCCGGCGATTGCTTTCCGGGTGTTCCGGAGGTATCTGGAGGAGACCTGCGGGCACGATGAGGCGGTCAAGCGCATCTATGTCACCACCGATAAGAGCCGGGGCACCCTCAAGGCGCTGGCGGATCGGGAGGGCTACGAGACCTTCGTGGTGCCGGACGATGTGGGCGGCCGGTTCTCGGTGCTGACGGCGGTGGGGCTGCTGCCCATCGCCGCCGCCGGGTGCGATATCGACGCGCTGATGCAGGGGGCTGCCGCTGCCCGTGAGGCGCTGCGCGACCCGTCGCTGGAGCATAACGCCGCCTATCGGTATGCGGCGGCACGCACGGCGCTGCTGCGCCGGGGCTTTGCAGTGGAGCTGATGGTCAGCTATGAGCCCCAGTACGCCATGATGAACGAGTGGTGGAAGCAGCTGTTCGGTGAGAGCGAGGGCAAGGACGGCAAGGGTCTCCTGCCGGATTCGGTGATCTATTCCACCGACCTGCATTCGCTGGGACAGTTTGTGCAGGACGGCTCCAAGGTGCTGTTTGAGACCGTGGTGAAGTTCCAGAAGCCCCAGCGGGAGATCTTCATCGAAGAGGAGCAGGAGAACGGCGACGGATTGAATTTCCTGGCCGGAAAGCCCATGTCCTTTATCAATGAGAAGGCCTTTGAAGGTACCGTGCTGGCCCATACAGACGGCAGCACCCCCAATCTGGTGCTGGAGGTGCCCGCCATGAACGAGGCGGAGCTGGGGTATCTGATTTATTTCTTCGAGAAGGCCTGCGCCGTATCCGGTTATATGCTGGGGGTCAATCCTTTTGACCAGCCCGGTGTGGAGAACTATAAGAAGAATATGTTCGCTCTGCTGGGCAAGCCCGGCTATGAGGATGCCAAAGCCGCTTTGGAAGCGCGGCTGGGGAAATAATGCCAACGGATCGGGAGTATCCGTCCCTTAACAACGGACGGTTTCCAATATACTAAATCTTTTAGGAGGACAATACAATGATCACTTTGATTCTCGGACACAAGGGCTCCGGCAAGACCAAGAAGCTCATGGATCTGTGCAACGCCGCTGTGGAGCAGTCGAAAGGGAACGTGGTCTTTATCGAAAAGGATAGTACCCTGACCTATGATCTGAGCCACAAGGCGCGTCTGGTAGCGGCGGAGGACTATGCCATCAAAGGGTTTGATGCATTGTATGGCTATATCGCCGGTATGTGCGCCGGCAACTACGACATCACCGACATCTTCGTGGATTCTGTGCTGAAGATTGGCGGCTCTGATCTGGAGGCGTTGGCGAGCTTTGTGGAAAAACTGGGGCACCTGAACACTCGGGTGGTCATGTCCGTTTCGGCGGATAAGTCCGAGATCCCGGCGCGCGTGGCCGATCTGGCAGAGGAGATCTGAGGAGCGGCCGGTTGTATAAATAGCAAATCGGCGGCGCACACTGAGCGTGTGTGCTGACGGCCATGAGACCGGCGGCGGGGGCGTGTTCTCCCGCCGCCGGTTGATGAATCGTCGGTCTTTGCCGGCTGTTCGTCGGTGAAAAGGGAACCGCAGCGTCCGGTATCTGCGGGAGAGGATGAGTGAATATGGCAATTTGGTATGAGGGCAACCGCAATTTGAGGTCCAATGAGCGGGAGCAGGACGGGATCACCTATTACATCCGCGGGGTGCAGGAGGTGGACGGCGTTCGCTATGAGCGGTATGCGGTCAAGACTCATTTTGTGGAGCGGGGCGAGGACTACGTGGAGGTGCTGCGTCGCTACGTGGTGCCGCTGTATCAGCCCGGCGATGTGGTCAGCATGAGCGAAAAGGTCATCTCCATGTGCCAGAACAACACGGTGCGCATGGAGGATGTTCATGTGGGATTCTGGGCGAAATTCCTGTCGAAGTTTGCTACCAGCAACCATAACGGCATTGGCATGGACGAGCCGTACAAGCTCCAGCTGGCCATCAATCTGAAGGGTCTGCCCCTGATCCTGTGGGCGGTTTTCTGCGGCGGAGTGGCCCGCATCTTCGGCAAGCGGGGTGTGTTCTACAGGATCGTGGGACAGGATGTGGCCGGTATTGACGGCTTTTACAGCCATTCGGCGTTCGATACCTACCACACTCTGGCGGTGCTGAACCCCAGAGAGCCGGATAAGGTCTGTGCCACCATCTATGAGAAGCTGGGGATCAGCTGCATTCTGGTGGATGCCAACGATATTGATGTAGAGATCCTCGGTAAGTCTCCCGATCTGGCAGAGGTGCCGGACACGGCGCTGGCGGACCGCATTCGGGACAACCCTGCCGGACAGGACGACGAGCTGACCCCCTTCATTCTCATTCGCGACATCAAGGACGCGCCCGCCCAGCCCTATGAGCCTCTCAAGGCGGTGGAGGGTCCGGTGGACTGAGCCTTTGCCGGAGCAAAATCTTTTCGTGCGCTCTGTATGGCGGCACGGGAAGCCGATAACCGACGGAAAACGGGGCGAAAAGCAAAGAATTTCCCCGTATTTCCAAAAACGCACTTGACAAATGCGTTTTATGCTTATATAATATCATGCGTGACGCTTGAGGTGAACTATGCTTGTGCAATGTCGATCTCTGTTCATGGGGGAGACGGACCGTCTTCCGCTGGAAGCAGAGCTGGATCTCACGCAGGTGGAGCTTTTCGGGAATCATCCCTTCCGCCGCCCGGTGCGGGTGACGGGGGCGATCGTCAATCGTGCCGGTGTGGTGACGTTACAGGCGCGGGCGCAGTTCCTCTATGAGGGACGCTGCGACCGGTGCTTGACGGAGTTCGGCCGGGAGTATGATATCCCCGTAGAGCACGTCCTCGTGACCGTCCTCGAGAATGAGGACAGCGATTTCGTTTTGTTGCAGGATTATCAGCTGCCGTTGGACGAACTGGTGCAGGATGATATTCTGCTGGAGCTGCCGTATAAGAGCCTGTGCCGGGAGGATTGCCGTGGGCTGTGCGCCCGGTGCGGAAAGGATCTGAACGAGGGCCCCTGCGGCTGCAGCACCAAGACGGAGGATCCTCGTCTGGCAGTTCTCAAACAGTTACTCAACTAATTTTTTATCTAAAAGCTAAGGAGGTGCTGACAATGGCGGTACCCAAGAGAAAACACTCGGCGGCTCGTCGTGACAAGCGGCGCAACAATGTGTGGAAGCTGGAGGCTCCGGCTCTGGTGAAATGTCCCCAGTGCGGTGCGTACAAGCGTGCTCATCGTTTGTGCGGGAACTGCGGCTACTACAACGGTCGGAAGGTCGTTGAGGTTGCGGACAAGTGATTGCGGCTGAATGTGTGCTGTGTCATTGGACAGAAAAGTAGAGGAGGAGCGATCCTTCTCTATTTTTATATCCGGCGAAAGAGTGTCGGAAGGGAGAAAAGGCTATGGCGGTGCTGATTCGCGATGTGACACCGGGCAGTCCGGCAGCGCGGGCGAAGATTGCCCCCGGCGATACGCTGGTGGCGATCAATGGACGTCCCATCGAGGATGTGCTGGATTATCGGTTTTATATACCCGACACCCGGCTCAAGCTGACCGTCCTCTCCGATGGAAAGCAGCGTGTTGTGCGGCTGAAAAAGGCGGAGTTTGAGGAGATCGGGCTGGAATTCGATTCCTATCTGATGGATGAGCAGCATTCCTGCCGGAATAAGTGCATCTTCTGCTTCATCGACCAGCTGCCGCCCGGGATGCGGGATACATTGTACTTTAAGGACGACGACAGTCGCCTGTCCTTTCTGTTCGGCAACTATATCACTCTCACCAACCTGACCGAGCATGAGGTTTCCCGGATTATTGAAATGCACATCAGCCCCATCAACATTTCCGTGCATACCACCAACCCGGAGCTGCGCTGCCGGATGATGCATAACCGCTTTGCCGGGGATTGCCTGTCTATCCTCCATCGGTTTGTGGAGGCAGGGCTGACGGTGCAGTGCCAGCTGGTGCTGGTGCCGGGGTATAACGACGGGGAGGAGCTGGAGCGCTCCCTGCGGGATCTGGCGGCGCTGGGTCCGGCGGTGGAGAGCGTGGCGGCGGTGCCGGTGGGATTGACGAAATACCGGGAGGGCTTGGAGCCTATTCGGAGTTTCACACCGGAGGAAAGCCGCCGGGTGGTGGCGCAGCTCACCGCTGCCGGCGACCGGATGATCGAAAAAACCGGGCGCCGGGTGTTTTTTCCGTCGGATGAGTGGTATATTAAAGGTGATCTGCCCATTCCGGCGGGGGATTTTTACGAGGAATATCCCCAGCTGGAGAATGGCGTGGGGATGATCGCCCTGCAGCGGGAGCAGTTCCGGCAGGCGCTGGCGGACAAGCTGGAGGAGGGGGCGCATCCCACAGCTCTCCGGTATATTGTGGCCACGGGCACGGCGGCTGCGCCGTATCTGACGGCGTTGACGGAAGAGGCTAAAACAGCGTTCCCCGGTATGCAGGTACGGGTGCAGGCGATCCGTAACGATTTTTTCGGCCACGAGATCACGGTGGCGGGGCTGGTGACCGGCGGCGACCTGATGGCGCAGCTGGCGGGGGAAACCGCGGATGTGCTGCTGTTGCCCTCCTGTATGCTGCGTCAGGAGGGAGACCTGTTTTTGGATGATGTTCCCTGGCAGCAGGTGGAGGATACCCTGCATATGCAGGTGCGCATCCTGCCGGAGACCGACGGCGGTGCGCTGCTGGATACGCTTTTTGCGGATGAAAGAGAGGAATGAGACGTATGGCAAAGCCCATTGTAGCGGTGGTGGGACGTCCCAACGTGGGGAAATCCACCCTGTTTAATAAACTCATCGGGCAGCGGCTGTCCATTGTGGAGGATACCCCCGGCGTGACCCGGGATCGGATCATGGCGGACTGTGAATGGCGGGGGCGGAGCTTCCTGCTGGTGGATACCGGCGGTATCGAGCCGAAAAGCGACGATGTGATCCTGTCCCAGATGCGGCGGCAGGCGCAGCTGGCGGTGGATCAGGCGGATGTGATCGTGCTGGTGACCGATCTGCGCGCCGGCGTCACCGCCAACGATCAGGATGTGGCGGCGATGCTCCAGCGCTCCGGCAAGCCGGTGGTGCTGTGCGTCAATAAATGCGACACCCCCGGCGATCCGCCGCCGGAATTCTATGAATTCTACAATCTGGGGTTGGGCGATCCGATTGCGGTGTCCTCGGTGCACGGTATGGGCACCGGCGATCTGCTGGATGCGGTGTATCCCCATTTTCCGCCGGAGGAAGCGGCGGACGAGGAGCCGGATGTCATCAAGGTGGCGGTCATCGGCCGCCCCAACGCGGGCAAATCCTCGCTGGTCAACTGTATCGCAGGGGAGGAGCGCAGCATCGTCTCCAATGTAGCCGGCACCACCCGGGACGCCATTGATACCCGGGTGCATAACCAATATGGGGATTTCATTTTCATCGACACCGCCGGTCTGCGCCGCAAGAGCCGGGTGGACGATGCCATCGAAAAATACAGTATCCTGCGGGCCCGTATGGCGGTGGAGCGGGCGGATGTGTGTGTGATCATGATTGACGGCGTGGAGGGCTTCACCGAGCAGGACAGCAAGGTGGCGGGGCTTGCCCATGAGCAGGGCAAGGCGTGCATCATCGCCGTGAATAAGTGGGATGCGGTGGAAAAGACCGACAAGACCATGGATGCCATGCGCAAAAAGCTCATGGACGATTTTTCCTTTATGCCCTATGCGCCGTTTATTTTTCTGTCGGCGAAAACCGGTCAGCGGGTGGAGCGGCTGTTTGAGCTGATCCATTTTGTCAGCCAGCAAAACTCCATGCGCATCTCTACGGGTATGCTCAACGATGTGCTGGCGCAGGCGACGGCACGGGTGCAGCCCCCCACGGACAAGGGCAAGCGGCTGAAAATCTATTATATGACCCAGGTTTCCACCAACCCGCCCACCTTTGTGTTTTTTGTGAATCGGGCGGAGCTGTTCCATTTCTCCTATCAGCGGTATCTGGAGAATCAGCTGCGGGAGACCTTTGGGCTGGAGGGCACGCCGGTGCGGTTCATCGTGCGGGAAAAAACCGACAACCGCACAAAATAAAGGGCAGAGGGTAATTCCTTTGCCGACTTCTATTCCGTAAAATTAGAAAGGTCGTTGTGATTATGCGGGCTTTTTTGGCGAATAGCTGGCTGGCGTTGGTGCTGACAGCTGTCATCGGATATTTGCTGGGCAGCATCAACTGGGCGATCATCATCACTAAATGGTTCTCCCGCAAGGATATCCGCACGGTGGGCAGCGGCAATGCCGGTGCCACCAATGTGCTGCGTTCCCAGGGTATGTTGCCGGCGGTGCTGACGACGGTGGGGGATGTGGCAAAGGGCGTGCTGGCGGTGCTGATCGGCGGCTGGCTGCTGGTGCATCTGCGGCTGGACGGCGCCGCCCCCGGCAGCGAGCTGCCGGAGGAGCTGCGCAGCTTCTCTTTGAATGCCGACCGGCTGATTGGTCGGTATTTCGGGGGCTTTTTCTGTGTGCTGGGGCACCTGTTTCCAATATTCTATCAGTTTCGGGGCGGCAAGGGCGTGCTGGCAACGCTGGGGATGCTGTTTGTGGTGGATTGGCGGGTGGCGCTGCTGGGTCTGGCGGCGTTTGGTGTCACGGTCGCCATCAGCCGCATGGTGTCGCTGGGGTCCATCGTGGCGGCCTGTACGCTGCCGGTTTGCACGCTGGTGCTGGGGCTGTGGGTGGACCACACCTCCAGCGGCGCGGTGGTTTTCTGCACGGTGCTGATTGGGCTCATCAGCGGCATCGTTATCTGGAAGCATAAGAGTAACATCGACCGCATTGCCGCCGGTACGGAACGTCGTATCGGCGAGGATAAGGTCTAATGCAGCAAAGCGTAGCTTTGCTGAACTTTACCGTATTAAATGATCAATTCCGCAGAAAGGAGCGATCGTATGGGAAATACCGTTGTGTTGGGTGCCGGCGGCTGGGGTCTGGCGCTGTCGATGGTGGCGATGGACGAGAGCCATCCGGTGACGGTCTGGTCTTTCTCCGAGGAGGAGGTCAGCCTGTTGCGGCTGCATAACGAGAACCGCCGCTGTCTGCCGGGCGTGTCGCTGCCGGAGGGGTTGGCACTGACCACCGATCTGGCGGTGGCGGCGCAGGCGGAGCTGGTGATTTTGGCGGTGCCCTCCTTTGCCATCCGCCAGACGGCGCGGCGGCTGCGGGCGCATATCCGTCCCGGCACTGTGGTGGTCAATGCCGGCAAGGGACTGGAGGAGGGCACCCATAAGCGCTTTTCCGCCGTGCTGGCGGAGGAGCTGCCCGATTGCCCGGTGGTGGTGCTGTCCGGTCCCTCCCATGCGGAGGAGGTTGCCCGGCAAATGCCCACGACCGTCACCGTCAGCTCCACGGATCCGGCAGCCGCCGAATGGGTGCAGCATCGGCTCAGCCGCACCTATTTTCGGCTGTATGTGAACGAGGATGTGACCGGGGTGGAGCTGGGCGGCGCCCTCAAAAACCCCATCGCGCTGGCGGCGGGGATTCTGGACGGGCTGGATCTGGGAGATAACGCCAAGGCGGCGCTGATGACCCGTGGTCTGGTGGAGATCGCCCGGCTGGGGGTCAGCTTGGGGGCGCAGGAGCGCACCTTTGCGGGACTGAGCGGGATGGGCGATCTGATGGTGACCTGCGGCAGTATGCACTCCCGCAACCGGAGGGCAGGCATCCTCATTGGACAGGGCGTGCCGGTGGAGGAAGCCATCCGGCTGGTCGGCACGGTGGAGGGCTATTGCACCGTCCGTCCGGCGGTGGAGCTGGCGCGGCAGCAGGGGGTGGAGATGCCCATCATGGAGCAGTGCTGCCGCATCTGCTACGAGGGACAGGAGCCGCGGGCGGCAGTGAAAGCTCTGTTTGATCGCCCTCTGTGCTATGAAAGTGAGAAAATATGGATACGCTGAAGAGATCGGCTCCGGAGAGGCAGCCCCCCCGGGTGAAACGGGTGGCGGCGGTCAACGATCTGTCCGGCTTTGGTCGCTGTTCGCTGACGGTGGCGCTGCCCATCCTGTCGGCGATGGGCCTTCAGGTTTGCCCGGTGCCGACCATGCTGCTCAGCGCCCACACCGGTTATCCCGCCCCCTATATCCGGGATATGACCGAGGATCTGCCGGCGTATCTTGCCCACTGGGAGCGGTTGGGGCTGGAATTTGAGGCGGTATATACCGGCTTTTTGGGGGCACCCCGGCAGGCAGCGTTGCTGGAACCCTTCCTGCTGCGCCAGATGACGGCAGGCACTTTGTGTCTGGTAGACCCGGCGATGGCGGATCACGGGCGGCTGTACGCTACCTGTACCCCGGCGTTGGTGGAGGCGATGAAACGGCTGGTGGCGCTGGCCGCCGTCTGTACTCCCAATGTGACGGAGGCGTGTCTGCTCACCGGTACGGATTATGACGCCGTGACGGCGCTGCCCCCGGCGGAGCAGCTGGCGGCGCTGTGCCGGGTGGGTGCCCGGCTGCGGACGCTGGGCTGCGATACGGTGGTGATCACCGGTGTGCCGCAGGATAACGGCACGGTAGCCAATCTTATCATCGACCGGGAGCATCCGGAGGGGACGGCGGTGTCCTCCCGACGGGTGAACCGCAATTTTGCCGGCACCGGGGATGTGTTTTCGGCGGTGCTGTGCGGCAGCTTGCTGCAAGGGCAAACGGCGGTGGATGCCGTGCGCCGGGCAGCCGATTTTGTGTATACAGCGCTGGTCTGCACGGCGTCCTTGCAGGCACCGGAGCAGGATGGCGTGGTATTTGAACCATTTTTACCCGCGTTAGCGAAAGGAGAATCTCTATGAAAAAGAAACCGCTTGTCCTCATTGTGCTGTCTGCCCTGTTCGCTGCGCTCATTATGGTGGTGACGGCCTATGTGCTGCATATTCCCACCGGGCTGAACGAGGGATATATTCACTTGGGCGATACGATGATTTACATAGCCGCGTCTATGCTGCCGCTGCCCTATGCGATGGCGGCGGCAGCGGTGGGCGGTGCGCTGGCGGATATCCTGTCCGGCTCGCTGCTGTGGGCGCCCTTTACGGCGGTCATCAAGGCGCTGATGGTGCTGCCCTTTACGGTGAAGAACGACCGGCTGCTGTGCCGCCGTAATTACATCGCCACCGTGATCGCCGGGGTCATCGGCATCGCCGGCTATTTCGTGGCGGCCTGCCTGCTGTACACCCCCGCCTCGGCGGTGGTGGAGATTCTGCCGAACCTCATTCAGGAGGCGGCGGGCGGTGTCATGTATGTGCTGCTGGCGCTGGCCATGGATCGGGCAAAGCTGAAGAACCGGCTGCAAGCGCTGTAAGTAAAAAAGAGCAGTCTCTTTTCGGGGACTGCTCTTTTTTCGCTGCGGCGGCTGTTTTTACCGCTGTGTGGCCTACATTTTAACTCTATTTAAGCTAACGCGCCTATACTCAAATGGTGAAAGGGGGATGTTCTATGCGTATTCTGTTTGCGGAGGATGAAAAAGCGCTGTCCAGAGCGATGGTGAAAATCTTTGAAAAAAACCACTATGCGGTGGATGCGGTATACGATGGGGAGGAAGCGCTCACCTATCTGGAGGCGGTGGAATACGACGCGGCGGTGCTGGATATCATGATGCCGAAGATGGACGGGATCACGGTGCTGAAAAGAATCCGTGGGGCGGGCAACCCGGTGCCGGTTCTGCTGCTTACGGCAAAGTCGGAGATCGAGGACCGGGTGCTGGGACTGGACAGCGGCGCGAACGATTATCTGCCCAAGCCCTTTGATACACGGGAGCTGTTCGCCCGCATCCGCGCCCTCACGCGCAGCAGAACGGAGACGGATACAAATCTGACGGTGGGGAATGTGACTCTGGACCGCGCCACCTTTGAGCTTTCATCTCCCACGGGCAGTTTTCGCCTGGCCAACAAGGAATATCAGATGATGGAAATGCTGATGGCCAATCCCCGGCACATTCTCCCGACCGAGCGGTTTATGGAAAAGATCTGGGGATACGACAGCGAGGCGGAGCTCCATGTGGTGTGGGTGTACATCTCCTATCTGCGGAAGAAGCTCCACGCTCTTCGCGCCGATATAGAGATAAAGGCCTCCCGCAACGCCGGGTATTCTCTGGAGGATTGCCATGATTCGTAAGCTGAAACGGAAATTCACCGCACTGGCTACCGTGTCCATGCTGCTGCTCATGGCGGTGCTTGTGCTGATCATGAATCTTGTAAACTATTCAACGGTCGTCCGGGAGAGCGATGCGGTGCTGGATATGCTTTCGCAGATGGATGGGCGGCCAAAGGATGCGTCCCCGCCGCCGGAAAAGCCGGACGGACAGAAGGACGGCCTTTTGCCCCGGGGGATGTCCCCGGAGGTGCCGTATGAATCCCGGTATTTCACCGTCACCGTGAATGAGAACGGCGAGATCCAGGAATCCGATCTGTCCAGGATCATTTCCGTGGACAGCGGGTCGGTGAAAGGGTACATTCAGAAAGCCATTGCCGGGACGAAAAAACGGGGCTTTATCGGTGGCTTTCGGTTTCTGCGGACCGGCGGCGGCAGCCGGACGAGCATCATTTTTTTGGACTGCGGGCGAAAGCTGGATACCTTCTATACTTTTCTCTGGATCAGTCTCGGGGTGGGCATTTTCGGATGTGTGGTGGTGTTTGTGGCGTTTCTGCTGGCGTCGGGCCGGATCGTGCGCCCGATCGTCGAAAGCTACGCAAAGCAAAAGCGGTTTATTTCGGATGCGGGACATGAGATCAAAACGCCGCTCACCATCATCAACGCCAATGTGGATCTGCTGGAATGCGACGGAGAAAGAGAAGAACTGCGGGAGATTCGGAATCAGACCGCCCGCCTGTGTGAGCTGACGAACAGCCTGGTCTATCTGTCCAAAATGGAGGAGGCGGGACAAAAGCTGCCCAAGGTGCCTATGCCCCTGTCGGACATTGTGGCGGAGGAGGCGGAGACATTCCGGACGCTGGCGGCCGCAAAACATATAGCCTTTTCCGTGCATACGGAGCCCCGGATCACCGGCCGCGGCGTGCCGGAGGCGATGCGGCGGCTGGTCTGTGTGCTGCTTCAGAATGCCGTCAAATACGCACCCGACGGCGGTATTGTCACGCTGGAGTTGACTCGGGGCAAAAAGCAGGCGGTTCTGACGGTATTCAATACCACCGAAACGGTGATCGGTGAAAAGGAGCTGCCCCATGTGTTCGACCGGTTTTACCGTGCCGACGCTTCCCGCAATTCCGAGACCGGCGGCCATGGGATCGGGCTGTCCATCGCCAAGGCCATCGTCGATGAGCACGGCGGAACCATCCGGGCGACGACAGAGCGCGGTATGGATTTTTGTGTGACGGTCACCCTGCCGCTGTGAACCGTCGCCCGCCGTTGCGGCAAAAGCGGAATCCCCCTGCGCCGATGGCATAAATCCGCCTGTCGCCTCATATAGTGTACAAACTACATGTATGGGGTGATGAAGATGAAAGGGGCCGTAGAGGATCGAGCCATCGAGCTGGGGGAGTACATACTGGAAAACCGGACCACCGTCCGCGCTGCCGCCAAGCAGTTTCATATCAGCAAGAGCACGGTGCATAAGGACGTGGCCGAGCGGTTGCGGGCGGTGAATCCGCAGCTGTACGGAGCGGTGCGCCATGTGCTGGAGGTCAACAAGGCACAGCGGCATATCCGGGGCGGCATGGCCACCCGGCGCAAATACAAGGGTGAGTAACAGCCCCCGCCGGATGTCGCGGGCATAAACGGAATACAGAAAAGAAAAGCCGCCGATGCATCGGCGGGATGCTTCTGGCGGAGAAATGCGGACGGTATGTGACCGGAAGGTGTAAAAACCTTCCGGTTGGTTTTTTATAATAAGAACCCCCGGCACGGCCGGGGGTTCTTATCCATGGGTTGCGACATCGGGGGCGGGGGGTGTCTGTCTATGGGGAGGGTTCCGTCAGACGCTTACACGCCGCCCGGACATTAGGAGCGGGCAAACGATCGGTCAGAATGCCCGTATCGCTGCGGCGATCTCCGCCATCCCCTGTACGCTGGGGTGACCTGCCTGCTTGTCGATGTGGGGAAAAGCGAGACAGGCCTGGTCGTAATGAGCAGCGGCTTGCCGGATGCCGGCGGAATAGTCTGTCCCCAGCTCCGTATTGATGAGCCAGCAGACTTTGGCTGTCGGGGCATTTTCCGCCAGCTGTGCGGCGATGGCGCAGCAAGCCGGTATGAAGGCCAGCAGGTCTTGCTCGGTGAAAGGGGCGGTCCGGAATTGTCCCACCGGGGCATTGGTCCAGTAGTCATTGGTCCCACCGAAGACCAGCACCGTGTCCACCGGGCTTTTGATAAAGAACCCTCCGGTGATCAATGTCTGCAGCCGGGACACAAACGAGGTGTCCACGGACAGCTCCGGACGGACGGTGTTGCACACGGTGGCGCCGGAAAAGCTGTCGTTGCGCACCAGTATGTTGTCGCGGTCGTCAAACAGCCCGTACCACCAGGTATCCTCCACCCGCTGCACGTCGTTATCGGCGGCCTGCGGGTACCAGGCATGAAACCCGTCGGGAATAAACCCGGTAAAGGTCGAGTAGCTGTCACCCAAAATCAGCGTTCTTCCCAATTGCATTGTAGAGCCTCCCTCTTATGTGCCCGCCGTCTGCCGGACAGGTGGTTATGCGGTTCATTATACGGTGTTCGCTGCCGCTTGTCAAGCGGTACGTATGCCGAAATTGCTTTATCGCTTAAAAGTGCGAAATTATTTTGCGATTTTTCTTGACAAATCGGGGAAAAGGGGGTAGAATATCCATCGTGAATTCTCAGAGGAAAGGGTGAGCAGGTTGTTCGGGTATCGGAACGGTCGATTTTATCTGTATACGACGGACTGTCTGTGCACCGGGGAGCGGTAAACCGCTGCTTTCCTTACATAGTACGGACAGCCCGCAACAGCTCATGCATTTTTTGCAGGGGGACGGTTGCGGGTATTATTTTTATCCTTAGGTGGATGGGGGCATGACGATATGGCAAATGCGCGGATGGCGGAACTGGGGAAGCATCGCTCGGTGATTCGGGAAATCTTTGAATACGGCAACCGCCGGCGGGCGGAGATCGGGACGGAGAACGTGTTTGATTTCAGTCTCGGCAACCCCAGCATCCCCGCCCCGGCGGCGGTAACGGCGGCGATGGAGCGGCTGGTGCGGGAGACCGATCCGGTGGCGCTCCACGGCTATACCTCCGCCCCCGGAGCCCCGGCGGTGCGGGAGGCGATCACCGCCGTCCTCCGGCAGCGGTTCGGGGTGGCGGCGGACAAGGACGACCTGTACCTCACCTGCGGGGCGGCGGCGTCTCTGACCATTGCGCTGAAGGCGCTGATCACCCCCGGTGAGCGGGTCATCTGTCCCGCCCCCTTCTTTCCGGAATACCGGGTGTTTGCGGAAACGGCGGGGGCGGAGTTTGTCACCGTTCCCTGCCGGATGGGGGATTTTCAGCCGGATGTGGCGGCGCTGGAGCGGGCGGTGACGGAAAAGACCCGGGTGCTGCTGCTCAATTCCCCCAACAATCCCACCGGGGCGGTGTATACAGAGGAGATTTTGCGGGAACTGGCGGCGATGCTGGAGAAAAAACAGGCGGCGTACAGGCACCCCATCTATATTCTGGCGGACGAGCCTTATCGGGAGCTGGCGTATGATGGGGAGGTGCCCTATATCCCGGCGCTGTACGCCAATACGCTGGTGTGCTATTCCTACAGCAAGTCCTTTTCGCTGCCCGGGGAACGGATCGGCTATATTTTCGTGCCGTCGGCGGCGGCGGATGCCCGGACGGTATATGCGGCGGTGTGCGGCGCCGGGCGGGCGCTGGGCTATGTGTGCGCTCCCAGCCTGCTGCAATATACGGTGGGAGAATGCGCGGGGCTGCTGCCGGATATTTCCGTGTATCGCCGGAATCGGGATCGGCTGTATACGGCGCTGACCGCATACGGCTATACGGTGACCCCGCCGGCGGGGGCGTTTTATCTGTTTGTGCAAGCCCCGGAGCCGGACGCCTATGCGTTCTGCGAGCGGGCGAAGCAGTTTGAGCTGCTGCTGGTGCCGGGGGACGATTTCGGCTGCCCCGGCTATGTGCGGATCGCCTATTGCGTTGCTCCGGAGACCATCGAGGGGGCGCTGCCCCGCTTCAAGGCATTGGCGGAAACCTATAAGAACAGGGAGAGTGCGGTATGACAGAGCTGGAAAGCGCCCGACTGACAATCAACGACATTGACAAGGCGATGGCGCAGCTGTTTGAGCAGCGTATGGCGGCGGTGCGCACCGTGGCGCAGTATAAAAAGGCCAACGGGGTGCGTGTATTTGACGCTGCCCGGGAGGCGGAGGTCATCCGCCGCAACGCGGAGCTGGTGGCGGACGAGGCGCTGCGCCCCTACTATGTGGATTTTCTGCGCGGCACCATGGAGGTGTCCAAGGCGTATCAGCACCGGCTGCTGGAGGGGATGCGGGTGGCGTACAGCGGCGTGGAGGGCGCTTTCGCCAACATCGCCGCCAGCCGGGTGTTCCCCGACGCCATCGCCGTCCCTCATGGGGATTTTAAGGCTGCCTACGACGCCGTGGTGAATGGCGCCTGCGATTGCGTGATCCTGCCCATTGAGAACAGCTATAACGGCGATGTGGGGCAGGTGATGGATCTGGCGTTCTTCGGTCCGCTGTATATCAACGGCATCTACGACATTGAGGTGGTGCAGAATCTGCTGGCGGTGAAGGGAACCACCATGGACGAGGTGAAACGGGTGGTGAGCCATCCCCAGGCGCTGGGACAGTGCGCCGCCTATATCCGCCGCCACGGTTTTGAGCCGGTGGAGGCGGTGAATACCGCCGTCGCCGCCCGGCAGGTGGCGGAATGGGGGCGGCACGACACCGCCGCCATCGGCAGCGACGAAGCCGCCGCCAAATTCGGGCTGAAAAAGCTGGAGGCGCACATCAACGAGAGCGGCAACAACACCACCCGCTTTGCGGTGTTCTCCAAAACTCCGAAAGCCCCCGGCAAGGCGGATAACCAGTTTATCATGCTTTTCACCGTCGCCAACGAGGCGGGAGCGCTGGGCGAGGCGGTGGCGACCATCGGGCAGTATGGCTTTAACCTGCGGGCGCTGAAAAGCCGCCCCACCAAGGAGCTGATCTGGAGCTATTATTTCTATGCCGAGGGGGAGGGCAACATCCACAGCGACAAGGGGCGGGAGATGCTGCGCCGCCTCAAGGAAAAATGCAGCACCATCCGTATCGTGGGCAGCTTTGAAAAGGAGATCGTCCTCAGGGGCGGGGACGATTGAGCCCCCGCAACAATTCCGTAAGCAGGGAGGAGTATAGGCTATGGTCTTAACGGTGAAAACCGCCGGGGGCAGCTATCCCATCCATCTGGAGCGGGGGGGCTTGTCCCGGGTGGGAGAATATTTCCGGCTGGAGCGGCAGGCGCTGATCGTCACCGACGACGGGGTGCCCGCCGCCTATGCCGCGGCGGTGGCGGCGGCGTGCAGCCGCCCCACGGTGGTGACGCTGCCTCAGGGGGAGCCGACCAAATGTATGGCGCAATATACCCGGCTTTTGCAGGAGATGGCGCAGCGCCGGTTCACCCGCACCGATTGCGTGGTGGCGGTGGGCGGCGGCGTGATGGGCGATCTGGCCGGCTTTGCCGCCGCCACCTATATGCGGGGAATTGATTTTTACAACATTCCCACCACGGTGCTGTCCCAGGTGGATTCCTCCATCGGCGGTAAGGTGGCGGTGGATTTTGAGGGCTACAAAAATCTGGTGGGAGCGTTTTACCCGCCCCGGGCGGTGCTGATCGACCCGGATACGCTGCACACCCTCCCGCCCCGGCAGATTGCCAACGGGCTGGCGGAGGCGGTTAAAATGTCCCTCACCGGCGATCCGGCGCTGTTTGCTCTCTTTGAGACGGCGGATGCAGGAGAAAATATCGACCGAATCATCGAGGCCTCCCTGCGCATCAAGCGGCAGGTGGTGGAGCAGGACGAAAAAGAGGGCGGTCTGCGGAAGATCCTCAATTTCGGCCATACGCTGGCCCATGCCATTGAGAGTGAATGCGGTATGACCACCCTCTACCACGGGGAATGTGTGGCACTGGGGATGCTGCCTATGTGCGCCCCGGCGGTGCGGCAGCGGCTGCTGCCGGTGCTGGAAAAGCTGGGGCTGCCCACCGCCTTTTCCGGGGAAAAGGAACGGCTCATCGACGCTATGCGCCACGATAAAAAGCTGGCGGGGGGCGACATCACGGTGGTGTATGTGCCGGCGGTGGGACAATGGGAGCTGCAGACCCTGCCCTTTGATGCATTTGCTGACCGTATCCGGGAGGTATTGCCATGAAAAACGTGCTGGGCACCAATCTGACCCTGACCCTCTACGGGGAGAGTCACGGGGCGGCGGTGGGCGCTGTGCTGGATGGGCTGGTGCCGGGGCTGCCGGTGGAGGAGGAGTATATCCGGGCGCAGCTGAGCCTGCGTCGCCCGGTGGGGGATATTTCCACCCCCCGGCAGGAGCCGGACCGGTTCGTCATCGACAGCGGCGTGTACCGGGGCAAAACCACCGGCACACCCCTGAGCATCCGGATTCCCAATGAGAATGTGCGCTCCGGGGATTACAGCGCCATGGAGCATATCGCCCGCCCGGGGCATGCGGACTATACCGGCTATGTGAAATACCGGGGCTGCAACGACCCCCGGGGCGGCGGGCATTTCAGCGGTCGGGTGACGGCGGCGCTGGTGGCGGCGGGTGCTATCCTGCGCTATGCATTGGAGCAAAAGGGCATCGTCATCGCCAGCCACATTGCCCGTCTGGGGGGCATTGACGACCGGGCTTTTTCCGATCAGGCCGCCGACGCGGCGGTGCTGAACGGGCGCCCCTTTGCCGTGCTGGATACGGCGGCGGGGGAGCGGATGCAGGCGTGTATCCGTGCCGCCCGGGCAGCGGGCGACAGTGTGGGCGGCGTGCTGGAAACGGTGGCGCTGGGGGTACCCGCCGGGGTGGGCGAGCCGTGGTTCTCCTCGGTGGAGAGCGTGCTGAGCGCCGCTCTGTTCGCCATCCCCGCCGTCAAGGGCGTGGAGTTCGGAGACGGATTCGCCCTGTGCGACTGTCGGGGCAGCGAGGCGAACGATCCCTTCCGCATGGCGGGGGCGCAGGTGGTGACGGTCACCAACCATAACGGCGGCGTGAACGGCGGCATCACCAACGGGATGCCGATAACCTTCCGCACGGCGGTGAAGCCCACCCCCACCATCGGACGGGAGCAGGAAACGGTGGATTTTTCCGCCGGAGCGGACACCACGCTGCAGGGCAAGGGGCGGCATGACCCCTGTATCGTCCACCGGGCGCGGATCGTGGTGGACAATGTGACGGCGCTGGTGCTGGCGGATTTACTGGTGGGGCGCTACGGCACGGATTGGCTGGCGTAAAAAATACCGGAGGATAGCCTGCCGTGTGACGGCGGCGCAGAAAGGGATGGTCGGATCGTGGAATACGGGTGTATCGGAAAAAAGCTGGGACACAGCTTTTCCAAAATCGTGCATAATCAGCTGGCGGACTATCCCTATGAGCTGGTGGAAATTCCGCCGGAGGCGCTGGATGGGTTTATGCGTCGGGCGGATTTTAAGGCGATCAATGTCACCATTCCTTACAAGGAGGCGGTGATTCCCTATCTGGACGAGGTGAGCGACACCGCCCGGCAGATCGGGGCGGTGAACACCATTGTGCGGCGGGAGGGCAGGCTGTACGGCTATAATACCGATATGGCGGGGATGACGGCGCTGCTGCGGCGGCAGGGGGTGTCCCTTGTCGGCAAAAAGGTGCTGGTCGCCGGCAGCGGCGGCACCTCCAAGACGGCGGTCGCCACCGCCCGGGCGCTGGGGGCGGCACAGGTGGTGCGCCTGTCCCGCACCGCCCGGGAGGATGCGGTGACCTATGCTGCTGCCCCCCGGCTCCACGGGGATGCTCAGGCGCTCATCAACACCACCCCCTGCGGGATGTATCCCCATCTGGGGGGGATGGCGCTGGCGCTGGACGATTACCCGGCGCTGACATCGGTGACGGATGCGGTGTATAACCCCCTGCGTCCGGCGCTGGTGGTGGAAGCCCGGCGGCGGGGGCTGAATGCCAGCGGCGGGTTGTATATGCTGGTGGCGCAGGCTGCCTATGCGGTGGAGAAATTCATCGGGCAGCCGGTGTCGGACGAGGCAATCGAGCGGGTATTTACTACGATTGAAACGGATAAACGCAATCTGGTGCTGATCGGGATGCCCGGCTGCGGAAAGACCACCCTGGGGCAGCGGGCGGCGGCGGTGCTGGGTAAGCGGTTTTGGGATTCGGATGTAGAGATCGAGGCGCAGACCGGGCGCACCCCGGCGGAGTGGATTGCTGCTGCGGGGGAGCCGGCGTTTCGCCGGGTGGAGGCGGAGGTGATCGCCCGGCTGGCGGCGGAGCAGTCCGCCGTCATCGCCACCGGCGGCGGGGCTATCCTCGACCCGGAGAATATCCGGCTCCTGCGGGAAAACGGTACGCTGATCTTCATAGACCGTCCGCCGGAGCGGCTGGCGGTCACGGCGGATCGCCCTCTGTCGGCGACCCGGGCGCTGGTGGCGCAGCGGTATCGGGAGCGCTATCCCCTCTATCGGGCGGCGGCGGATGCCGTGCTGGCGGCGGTGGACAGCCGGGAGGACAACGTGCAGGCGCTGACGGCGCTGTGGCGGCAGGCGGCGGAATAGGAAAGGTGGAAAACCCGATGAAAATTCTGGTGATCAACGGACCGAATCTCAATATGCTGGGGATTCGGGAGCCGGGCATTTATGGGCAGGAGAGCTATCCCGCTCTGTGCGACCGGGTGCGGCAATATGCCGCCGCCCACGGAGCGGCGGTGCGGCTGTACCAGTCCAACCATGAGGGCGATCTGGTGGATGCCATCCAGAGCGCCTATGGGGACGCGGACGGCATCGTGATTAACCCCGGAGCGTATACCCATACCAGCATTGCCCTGCTGGATGCCGTCAAGGCGGTGGGCATTCCCACGGTGGAGGTGCATATCTCCGATGTGGCGGCACGGGAGGACTTCCGGCAGGTGAGCTATATCCGGGCGGCGTGTGTGAAAACCATCTGCGGACACGGCACGGCGGGGTATACCGAGGCGATGCAGTATCTGCTGGATACCTACGGAGATAAGACATGACGGTGACGATTCATCCCGGACAGGCGCGGGGAACGGTGGCGGCACCCCCCTCTAAGAGTATGGCGCACCGGTATCTCATCGGCGGGGCGCTGTCGGCGGGCAGCACCGTGCAGAGGGTGTCCGGCTCCGAGGATATGGGGGCGACGCTGGACTGTCTGGCGGCTTTGGGCGCCGCCGTTTCCCGGCAGGGAGATACGGTGACGCTGGGGGGCGCTGACCCCCGGCGGGGGGCGGCGCAGCCCCTTTGCTGCCGGGAATCCGGCAGCACCCTGCGGTTTCTCATTCCTTTGTGCCTGCTGGGCACGGAGCCGGTGACCCTTCTCGGCAGCCGGCGGCTATTGCAGCGCTCGCTGGATGTTTATGCAGAGCTGTGCGCCGGACGGGGGCTGTTCTTCCGGGCAGAGGAGCAGTCCGTGGCGGTGCGGGGACCGCTTCCCGCCGGAGCTTACCGGGTGCGGGGAGATGTGTCCAGCCAGTTTATCAGCGGGCTGCTGTTTGCGCTGCCCCTGCTGGCGGAGGACAGCACTCTGGAAATTATCGGCGGGCTGGAAAGCGCCGCCTATGTGGATATGACCCTGCGGGCGATGGCGGCTTTTGGCGTCACGGTGCAGCGGGACACCCCGCTGCATATGCGGATCCCCGGCGGGCAGACCTACGCCCCCCGCCGGCTGACGGTGGAGGGGGATTATTCCAACGCCGCCTTTCTGGAGGGGCTGAATCTGCTGGGGGGCATGGTGACGGTGACCGGGTTGCCGGAGGATACCGCCCAGGGGGACGCCGTCTATCGGCGGTGGTATCCGATGCTGGCGGCGGGCTGCCCCACGCTGGACATTGCCGACTGCCCCGATCTGGGACCGGTGCTGCTGGCACTGGGGGCGGCGCTCCATGGGGTGCGGCTCACCGGCACCCGGCGGCTGCGCATCAAGGAGAGCGACCGGGGCAGCGCCATGGCGCAGGAGCTGGCGAAATTCGGCATCCGCTGCACGGTGGAGGAAAACGCCGTCACCGTGGAGCCGGGTGTGCTTCGCTCCCCTGTCGCTGTGCTGGATGGGCATAACGATCACCGCATTGTCATGGCGCTGAGCCTGCTCTGCACCGTGACGGGCGGCTCCATCGCCGGGGCGCAGGCGGTGGCAAAGAGCTTTCCGGATTATTTTGAACGGCTGGCTGCTTTAGGTGTGCCGGTGACGGAGGATACCCCATGAAGCTGGAAAAAAATATGCACATACTCATCGTCGGCTTGGGACTGCTGGGCGGCAGCTATGCCGAGGGGCTGACCGCCCGGGGCTATCGGGTGGACGCCATCACGAAGGAGCAGTCCTCGGTGGATTTTGCGCTGGAAAAGGGCATCGTCCGCACCGCCACCACCCGGGTCGACCCGGCGCTGGTGGGGACGGCGGATGTGTTGGTGTTTGCGCTGTATCCCCATGTGCTGCTGGAATGGCTGGAGGAATACCAGACGCTGCTCAAGCCCGGTGCCATCCTCACCGATGTGACCGGTGTTAAGGGCTGTATCGTCGGCCGGGTGCAGGAGCTGCTGCGCCCGGATGTGGAGTTTATCGCCGCCCACCCCATGGCGGGGCGGGAGGTCTGTGGGGTGGAAAACAGCACCGCCTCCATCTTCCGGGGCGCCAACTATATCGTGGTGCCCACGGAGCGGAACACCCCCGCCGCTATCGAGCTGTGCCGGGATCTGGGGGAGACGTTGGGCTTTGCCCGGGTGTCGGAGCTGTCGGTGGGGATGCACGACGATATGATCGCCTTTCTGTCCCAGCTGACCCACTGCATCGCCGTGTCCCTTATGTGCTGCAACAACACCCCCGGGCTGGAGGATTATACCGGCGACTCCTTCCGGGATCTGACCCGGATCGCCCGCATCAACGATGAGATGTGGAGCGAGCTGTTTCTGGATAACCGCCCGGCGTTGCTGGGGGAGATGGACCGGTTCCGGGACAGCTTTAATCAGTTATATGACCGCATCGCCGCCGGGGATCGGGAGGGTATCCGGGAAATGATGCGCCTGTCCACCCAGCGACGTAAACGGTTCGATAAACAAGTCTGATCGGAGGAAATGACCATGAATATGACCTTTAAGCGCAAGTTACCCATCCCCATGGAGATCAAGAAGATGTACCCACTCACCGACGAGCTGGCGGCGGTTAAGGCCGCCCGGGACGAGGAGCTGAAGCGTATTTTCGAGGGAAAATCCCGGAAATTTGTGCTGGTGATCGGTCCCTGCTCGGCGGATAGCCGGGAGCCGGTGCTGGAATACATTTCCCGCCTGTGCCGGGTGCAGGAGCAGGTAAAGGATACGCTGCTGATCGTGCCCCGCATCTATACCAACAAGCCCCGCACCACCGGAGACGGCTATAAGGGGATGCTCCACCAGCCTAACCCGGACGAGACCCCGGATATGCTCAAGGGCATCGTCGCCATCCGGGAGCTGCATATGGCGGCGCTGAAGGACTATGGCTTTTCCTGCGCCGATGAGATGCTGTATCCGGATAACCACCGGTATCTGTCGGATCTGCTCAGCTATGTGGCGGTGGGCGCCCGGTCGGTGGAGAACCAGCAGCATCGGCTCACCGCCAGCGGGCTGGATATTCCGGTGGGGATGAAAAACCCCACCAGCGGCGACCTGACGGTGATGATGAATTCCATTACCGCCGCCCAGCACAGCCACACCTTCATTTACCGCGGCTGGGAGGTGGTCAGCCAGGGGAATCCCTATGCCCACGCCATTCTGCGGGGGTATACGGACTTTGCGGGCAAGAGCGTGTCCAACTATCACTATGAGGATTTGGTGAAGCTGCACGACGTCTATGCTGCTTCCGGACTGAAGAACCCCGCTGCCATCATCGACACCAACCATGCCAACTCCGGCAAGAAGTATCTGGAGCAGATCCGCATCGCCAAGGATGTGGTGTACAGCTGCAACCATAATGAGGATATCCGCTCCATGGTGAAGGGTCTGATGATCGAGAGCTATCTGGTGGATGGCGCCCAGAAGATCGGAGAGCACGTGTTCGGCCAGTCTATCACCGATCCGTGCCTGGGCTGGGATAAGACGGAGCAGCTCATTTTCGAGATCGCCGACACCCTGCGGTGAGACGGTACGCGGTGCACAACGTGACGGCGCTGCGGATAGCAGCGGCGGGAGCACTGCTGGTGCTATCGCCGGATACGGCAGCGTTTTGGCTGATTTACGGCTTGGCCGGGGACCGACCCGGTCGTGCTGATCAAGATGGTGCTCATCCAGCATCTGTTCGGCATTCCGTCTCTGCGGCAA
>CAKUAQ010000011.1 GCA_934636435.1 uncultured Eubacteriales bacterium | reverse complement strand
CGAGAGATCGGTGCCCGTTTCGGGCTGAGTAAGGAGCAAATAAAAGGTCTCGTCAAGCGCCAAAACCGCAAACAGCGACTGATCGCCAACGGCTATGTTCCGCAACCGAAGGACGGCCGCACAAAGGTCTGCTCAATGAAGAACAAAAGCGAAATAACGAACGGATCGAGCCGCGCATGCAGGTGGAGCTGCTGCGAAATTCTCTGCCCGAAGCCGGGAGGAGGTGAAGCTGAAATACCGGGTGATCGAGCGTTTTCGCGGGAAATATCCGATCGAAACGATGTGCCGTATGTTTGAAGTTTCCCGCAGCGGCTACTATGCCTGGCGAAAACGGCAGGGCAAGCCAGCCAGAGATCAATGGCTTGTTGATCGGATCATCGACTGCCAACAGCGCTGTAAACAAACCTATGGCTGCCGCCGTGTTCACCGATGGCTGAAACGACAGCATGGCAAAAATGTCAATCTCAAAGCCGTTTTGCCCACGGAAATCAATTTTCAAATCACGGAAAAAGTGATATACTGTAGGCATGGACAGAACAACACTCATCGACTTCTTTGAGGAAGTCGAGACGACCGGGGAGTACAATGGGTGCTTTTGCAGCATCGCGGAAGCCATCGGAATCGTGGTGCCGGGCAGCCTGTGCGGGTTCAGGAACGTGAGCCGGATCCGTCATTGGGCGGAAAATGCGTGAGTGAAGGAATGCTTGAAGGAGAAATTCCAAATTGCGTATATTCCGTGCTGCTTTTGGCTGTTGACGCTCTTGAAAATGGTAAAGCCTGACACATTGAACGAATGTATGATGAAATGGGCTTCGCAATTCATGCCGGAGAATAGAAAAGGAACAACCATTTCACCGGACGGCAAGACGATTCGTTCTACTGTCGGCAGGAAAAGCATGGATAGCCCACGGCACATTATTAGTGCGCAAATCTGTGAAATTGGCGTTACGCCGGCTTCCGATTACTGCCGGATTGCCTGCTGGAACTTGAACTTTTGTGTGGTCTTGGAAAATTGATTTCCGTGACATCGGGAAAATCAGGGTTGCACTTTGCGGAATGATGCGGTATAATAGTTTCGCTTTTTTCTGTATCCACGTGGGACGGCGGTGCAAGCCGTCCCCCTGCGGGCAGCAATGCCATATCATCTGTACGGCGGCTATCTCCGGACAGCCGCCCGGTTTTTTGGAGGATCAAAAGCGCTTATGAACGAGAACACCCCACGCACCACCCGGGAGGAGATCCTGCGGCGGCGCACTTTTGCTATTATTTCTCACCCCGATGCGGGGAAGACCACCTTGACGGAGAAATTTTTGCTGTACGGCGGAGCCATTCAGCAGGCCGGCATGGTGAAGGGCAAGAAAAATATGCGCCACGCCGTTTCCGATTGGATGGAAATTGAAAAACAGCGCGGCATTTCCGTCACTTCCTCGGTGATGCAGTTCAATTACCGGGACTATTGCATCAATATTCTGGATACCCCCGGCCACCAGGACTTTTCCGAGGATACCTACCGGACGCTGATGGCGGCGGACAGCGCCGTGATGGTCATTGATGCGTCCAAGGGCGTAGAAAAACAGACCATCAAGCTGTTCAAGGTTTGCCTGCTGCGGCATATCCCGATCTTCACCTTCATCAATAAGATGGATCGGGAGGCGCGCAACCCCTTCGATTTGATGGAGGAGATCGAGCAGGTGCTGGGCATCCGTACCTATCCCATGAACTGGCCGGTTGGCTCCGGCAAAGAGTTTAAGGGGGTGTATGACCGCAATCGCTCCAAAATTCTGGCTTTCAATCCCAACGATGACCAGAGCAACGCCCAGTATGAGGTGGGCGCTACGGCGCTGTCGCTGGAGGATGCGGAGCTGAAGGAACGGCTTGGTGAGTATCTGTACAGCACTCTCCGGGACGATGTAGAGCTGCTGGACGGTGCCGGATATGAGTTCGATATGGAGGCGGTGCGCGGCGGTAAGCTGACGCCGGTGTTCTTCGGTTCGGCTCTGACCAATTTCGGCGTGGAGCCGTTTCTGGAAGAATTTCTCCATATGACCACCTCGCCGCTGGCGCGTCATTCGGATAAGGGAGACATTGATCCCTTCGGCAAAAACTTTTCTGCGTTCGTGTTCAAGATCCAGGCCAATATGAATAAGGCGCACCGGGATCGGGTGGCATTTATGCGCATCTGTTCCGGCAAATTCGAGAAAGGGATGGAAGTCTATCATATGCAGGGCGGCAAGCCCATGCGGCTGAGCCAGCCCCAGCAGCTGATGGCGGAATCCCGGGAGATCGTGGACGAAGCCTATGCGGGCGACATCATCGGCGTGTTCGATCCGGGTGTGTTTTCCATCGGGGATACCATTTGTTCCGGGGGCGAGCGGTTCTGCTTTGAGGGAATACCCACCTTTGCGCCGGAGCATTTCTGCCTGGTGGAGCAGGTGGATACCATGAAGCGCAAGCAGTTTGTCAAGGGCATCACGCAGATCGCACAGGAGGGAGCGATCCAGATCTTTCAGGAGCTGGGCGGCGGTATGGAGGAAGTTATCGTCGGCGTGGTGGGCGTGCTGCAATTCGAGGTGCTGACCTATCGGCTGAAAAATGAGTATAATGTGGACATCCGGATGCGGAATCTCCCTTATCAGTTTATCCGCTGGATCGAAAACGAGGAGCTGGATGTCAAAACGCTGAATCTTACCTCCGACACACGGAGAATTCAGGATTTCCGCGGCCGCAAGCTGTTGCTGTTTACCAACAGCTGGAATATCACCTGGGCCAATGAGCACAATCCGCAGTTGGAATTGTCGGAATTTGGCAAGACGGATGCGTAGATGGGATGAACGGGGGACAACCGTTCCCGAAACGGTAGAATCCCTCTTATGCTTGGTCTTGTCATGACCAACGCTTTCTCAAGGCCTTAAAACAGGAAAACGAAACACGGCGCACGGGCTATGAGCCCTATGCGCCGTGTTTTACTTTACATAGTATTGTTTGTGGCAGGACGAGAGCCCGCAACGTACACTGGTCTGTGGGAACACCGGAAATGCTCAGTTCTGTATAGCCGCAAAATCGTATTGTCCCTGCGGGTGAAACAGGATGTAGGAGGTGATCCCACCGGCCTGACAGGCGGCAATGGCCTGTTTCATCGCCTCGGCTGAGGTGTTATCGGTTTGCAGAATGGGCGACAGCACGGGTTGCTCGTCTGCGGCCATCACCTTGACACGGGCGGTCAGCTGGTTCAGCCGTGTCTGCATTTCTGCCAGCCCGGACTCGTCGGCTGTGGCGGCGGGGATGGTGAGCTGCGGGGCAGCAAAAGCGGCATGGAAGGTCAGCGGATTAGCGCCGTAGGAACGGGTGTCGGTTCCCAGCGCGCCGGACTCCGGGCAGGCCAGCAGCACCGGGCAGGAATCTCCCAGCAGCTTGCGGGTATGCTCCACAAAGGCCCGCAGCACCTCGCCGTGGCTCAGCGTCGTGTTGGAGGAAGTGCCGAAATCGGCACTCACCGTGTAGGCGGGGAACTGCACACCGTCCAGCAGAACCGCCGCGGCGCCCGCGTCTCGCAGCTCCTTTGCCAGATCAATGATGTAGAGCTGCGCGGCGTCGGAATAGGGGTTGAGCCATGCTTTACCGCCGCTTTTCGGGTCGCCGTCGTACCAGACCCAGCCGGGCTGTCCCTGATAGCCGATGCGGCAATCCGCCAATGTCCGGGCGGCGGCATTATCCTGAAATGCGTACATCCGGACGATGGGCTGTAAGCCGGCAGCGCGGATCGAGGCAAACAGGGCGCGCACCGCGGTCAGGTCTTTCGCGGTATCCGCGAAGGCATTGACCTGTATCGCCTGCGGTACGGCAGAACGATAGTGCAGACGTCCGTCGGCGTCCTTCATGTCCAGAATGACGCTGTCCATCCCGGCCTGAGCGGCGCGGGACAGGGTATTTTGAAGCGCCGTCTCATTGGCAAGCGCTCCGGCCGGCAGATAAAATGCCTTGAGCGCGCGGAGTGCTTCGCTGTCCGTATCATGGGTGGTGTCGGAGGCTGCGCTGTCGGATGAACTGTCCGTTGGCGGTGAAACCGGGGCGGAGGAGGTGGGCTCTTTCCCCGGTGATACCGGATGCTCGGTAAAATATTTCGCCCCGAAGAATCCCAGCGCAACGATCACAACGGTCGGGATTGCCCATCTGAGGGCGGACAGGAGCGGATTGCGGCGCTTGAAGATCCGTTGCCGACGGCGATGCAGTTTCTGTTTCAAAAGTACCCCTCCTACAGGAAGATGGTTATATCAGGCTGAAATTGGAAGCAAACCCCATCAGCGCCAGTGCCACCAAACCGATGTAGACCAAGGTGGCGGGCATCCCCCGGAACGCCTTTGGAATATCCGGGTTATCCAGACGCTCGATGCCCTCGGCGGTGATCCAGGTCAGCAGACCGAAGGCCAGACAGGCGCCCACCGACAGGCCGATGGTGGCACCCAGATTGGCGGTGAACTGCACGTTGGTGATCAGAGCGATGCCCAGCACCAGATTGTTGAAGGCGGCCAGATGCAGAGTGTGCCGGATGCGGCGATACAGCTCCGGAAACCACCGGTGCAGGATGCCGTGGGTGAGGATATACAGCACCACGGTGATGCCGGAGACCATCAGCGGCCGCCAGAAGTTGGTGATCGCGGTGCCGCAGAGACGATCCAGCGGATAGGCGATCAGCGCCGTCAGGACCGAAAAGCCGGTCAGCACGGCGGTGAACAGCCAAATATTCTTCGGCTTGCGCACCACGTGCAGCATCATGGAGGAGCCGAAGCCGGTGGTCAGCACGACGTTTTGCAGTAACGCAATGACCACGAAGAAGGAGAACAGATCGGAGATTTCCGACCATATCATATGCAGAAAGCTCATGCGGATTCCTCCTCCTTCCGTCGGAAATAGGCGGCTACCCGCTGGCGCCCCCATTGCAGCAGCGCAGACATAAAGCCCAGCAGTATGAATGCGGCAAAGGGGGAGGCAGCCTCGGGCAGATCCACGGTGAAATGCAACGGGCGATCCCACAGGGTGTTGCTGATCGCCATTTCCCGCAAGGCGGAGATCAGGCAGATCACCGCGCCGAAGCCCACAGTGCTGCCCAGCGCGTCCATGGTGGTTTCCGCCAGCGGCGCTCGCACCACGAAATCCATGCTGCGGGTATACAGCAGATTCACTCCCATGAGGGGGATGAACAGATAGAGCTTGGCATACAGCTCCGGGGAGATGCGGGTTTCCAGCAGATAGGCGGCGCCCACCAGTAGCAGTGAGGCCAGCAGAACATATACCGCCGGACGCAACCATTTCGGCAGTCGATTGCCCCAAACGGAAAACAGCACGCTCAAGGGCAGCAGCACCACCGCGGTGCAGACTGTCAGCACAACGCCGTTTTTCAGTGAGACGCCGGCGGCGATCACCGGGCACAGCCCCATGCCTTGAAACAGTACAATGTTGTTGGTGACGGCATTCTCCACAAAGTCGCTGACCGCTTGCCAGGTGTGGGCCCGTACCTTTTTCGGCTTACCCATGAGCGTTCACCTCCCGTCGGATACGCAGTGTTTTGGTGATATAGCGCCAGACGTGCCAGCTCCAGCGATCCACGATGGGCGCAAACACATTCATGATGAGGATGGCAAAGCAGCTGCCGGCTTCCACCCGGCCGATGTGCTGGAGCAGCATCACCAGGATGCCGGTGAGTATGCCATATACGATCCGCCCCAGGCGGAAACGGGGGGTTGTCACCGGATCGTTGAGCAGAAACACACCGGTGAACAGCACATAGCCGGAGCACATCTGTGCCATGGTGCCATACACCCGACCGGTGCCGGTATAGGGGATCAGCCATGCCAGTATACAGCAGGTGATCAGATACGGCAGCATCAGATAGGGAGAGGCGCTGCGGCGGCAGAGCAGATAGGCGGCGCAGGCCAGCAGGATCAGGGTGGCGGTGGCGCCGATCGGTCCGGCGAAGTCTCCCAGCAGCAGCTGCATACGGGTGACGGAAGGGGTGGCGCCGGCGCGCAGCTGTGCGGCCAGCGAGGTCTCCGTGACCGTGGGGGATAGATACAGATCCCAACTCAGTGGCAGCCTTAAGGCGGATGTCAGAGCAGGATACATAAATACTCGCTTGGGGAAACAGTAGGACAACACCGCGATACCGGCGGCGGCCGGGTTAAACACATTGCGACCGTAGCCGCCGAAAGGTACTTTCGCCACCAGTATGGCAAAAGCAGCGCCCAGCATCGGAACCCAATAGGCGCTCATAGGCGACATGACCAGCGCCACAATGACGCCGGTGACGGCGGCGCTGCCGTCCAGAGCGGCTTTACCGCTCTTTCGCTGGAGCATCAGGCAAATCCATTCCGTAATCACGGCGGACAGAACCGTCAGCACCAGAATGACGGCCGGTCGTGCGCCGTAGTTGACGACAGAGAATGCACACAGCGCCAGCGCGGCCAGCAGCACATCGTTCTGCATGGAGCGGCTGCGGGATTCGGTGCGCACGTGCGGCGCCAGCAGTTTATTCATCGTGATCGCCTCCCCAATCCATGAACATGGTTCCGTTGCTTTCTCCGGCGGCCAGAACGGTGGCGGCCACATCCCGCTGAGATGGGCAGATGTAGGAGCATAGCCCGCATCCGTCGCATTCCTGCGGCGCCAGATGGCGCAGCCGTTCGTAGTGCATATTTTCCTGCCGCCGGACGATCTCATAGGGGAGCAGTCCCATGTGGCAGACGGCGGCGCACCGACCGCAGCCGATGCAGGGCTGCGGCATCCGCACCGGGTAATCCCGGATGGCCAGCAGAGTGGTGACACCGGGCAGCAGCGGGGTGTGCACCTCCCCGACGGCCAGACCGTTCATGGCATCGCCCAGGATCACGGTGGCTTCACTGTCCGCTTTGCAGTGGCGGAGGATCTCCGCAATATCCGTGCCGTAGGGCACCCACAGATTACGGGAATTCCGTACGCCGCTGCCGGCGACGGTGAGGATCGTGCCGGTGGATTTTTCGCCGCGGCGTACCGCACGGGACAGCGCGATGCACGCCTGCACTCCAATGCGGAAAACTTCCGCGCGCCCGTCGGCGAAGACCGTTACCGGATACTCGTCTCCCACAATGCAGATGTGTTCCCGGCCGACGGCTCGCTTCAGCGCACGGCGCTTTTCCTTCGGTAACATGGCGGCGATGTGATACTGGGTGAAATGCAGCGCGCGGGCGGCCAATTGCAGACCATCCAGCGCCGCCTCGGCATTCTCATCCAGAGCGGCCCATGCGGCGCTGCCGAATACGTCGTTCTCCGTGGCATCGGCGACCAGCACCGAGCGGAGGGCGGCGGCATCGTCCCGGGGCAGCTGCCAGGCGGTGAGCTTGTCGATCAGGCAAGCGCCGTCCAGCTCGTCGTAGATAGCTGCCCCCCGCGCAGCGGTGAGCACCGTCTGTGCCGTGATCTCGCCGGCCGGGGTGATCGGCAGCGTTTCGCTGTCATCTCCTTCCGGATGCACCTCGGCGCATAGCATTTCTCCATACTGGGGATGATCGACCACCACGGTACCGGAAATCGTACCGGCGCAATCGGCGATGGCCGGAATACCTCCCGGTTCTTCCAGCAGTACAGCGCCGCGGGCAACGTGCCTGTTCGCCTCCAGCTGAGGCGCTTTCGGCGCGGCGTCGACAGTGGACAGCATCAGCGGAATGCGCAGCGGCGCCGTGGGGCGGAATACCTCCACCGGCTGATCGGGCGCTTCGCCCTTCTGAAAGGGGAGAGCCAGGCCCGGAAGAAACATTTTCATAGGAACACACCTTTCTGCAAGGGTCGGAAATTCCTTCCGTGAGCAATTTCCGTATTGTGCCGCAGGGAAATCAGTCGTACATTGTATGTGAATCCACCGTCCGCTGCCGGACGGGTCTCGGAAACGGAGGAATCACGGTGAAAATCGAATCATTGAGTAACGGGTGTCTGCGTGTCTGGCTGTCTTCCGGCGAGCTGACGCGGTTCGGCGTGACCGTGGAGACCATGGAAGGGAGCGAGCTGCGCACCCGCCGAATGCTGGAGAAACTGCTGTCGGCAACCTACAGGAAGCAGGGGGAGCGCTGCGCCCCGGCGTTGGCCGAGGTCATACCGGTGGACGGAGGCTGTGTGCTGTTGCTGACGCCTCGCCGCCGTGCAATGGGCGGTGCATTGGTGTTCCGTCCGCGGGATCTGGAAGCGCTGTATGCGCTGGCCGAGCGGTGGAGGGCTGTCCCAGACGCCCCCTGCACATCGTTATATGAGCTGAACAGCGAATATCGTCTGGTGGTGCACACCGTCGGAGCGTTGCCGCTGAGCCTGCGGCGGCTTTTATGCACCCATGGCGAACCGCTGGGCTACGGCGCCGCCGCAGCGGCGGCGGTGGAGGAACACGGGCGGCTGCTGTGCGCCGGACGGGCGCTGGAAACGCTCCTGGGCGCTCCCGTCGAGGAACCGCACCGGCTGTCTTAAAGTGCCTGCACCTGTCGCACCAAAGCCTGCGGGTCGGCGGCGTTGAAAAGGGCGCTGCCGATTACCGCCACATCTGCGCCGGCAGCAGCGGCGATGGGGGCGGTTTTTTCTCCGATGCCGCCGTCCACCTCCAGTCGAACGGGCAGATTCCGCCGGTCGATCTCCCGACGCAGGGCGGTCACCTTCGGCATCATGTCTGCCATGAAAGATTGGCCGCCGAAACCCGGCTCCACCGTCATCACCAGAACCATGTCCACCTGCTCCAGATAGGGGAAAGACGCTTCGGCGGGGGTGGCGGGCTTGAGGGTGACGGCGGTTTTTTTGCCCAGAGAGCGGATGTGCCGCAGGGTATCTTCGATCGGATCGGCGCATTCCAGATGGATGTTGAGGCTGTCTGCGCCGGCCTTGGCAAAGGCCTCCACCAGCCGATCCGGATGCTGCATCATCAGGTGCACGTCAAAGGGTAGCGCGGTATACGGGCGCAGCGACGCGATCACGGCGGGACCAAAGCTGAGATTCGGCACAAATACACCGTCCATCACATCCAAATGCACCATATCCGCGCCGCAGCGATCCACAAATCGCATGGCCTCCTCTCCGTGGGCGAAATCACAGGTGAGGATCGAGGGAGACACGTTCATACAATTCCGACTCCATTCCGACAAAATAACACTCCCTATTATAGCGTATTTTCGGCAAAAAATCAAGTCCGCATATAATGAAGTTACAGACAAAGGAAAATCCGCAGGCTCTGCCGGAGGACAGGGTCTGCGGACGGTTCTTACGTTTCCGGAGGAGTATGCTCTTCCATACGCCGTTCTTCTTCCTCAGGGTGCCACAGATAACTCAGGCGCATTTCCGTGCCGACACGGATACGCCTGAGGTTCTCCATATGTTTATAGTAGATCATGGCGACGATGACCAGAAACAGCAGTATTCCCGGCACATAGCGCGTTTGTACGGCGTACAGGACGGCGAAGGCCACCGACGCTGTCAGGGGGATCACGCAGATGTAGTCCGTCGCCAGCGCCAAAATAGCCTCGGCAGCGAGAAACAGCAGGAACAGCCGCCAATCGTAGCAAATGAGCGCACCGGCCAGACAGGCCAATCCCTTGCCGCCCCGAAAACCCATAAACAGCGGGAATATGTGGCCGGTAATGACCGCCGCCGCGGCCAGCGGCAACACAATGGGCTGGTCCGGGAACAGCCATTGACACAGAGCGATGGCAATACAGCCCTTGCCGATATCCAGCAGAGCAAAGGCGATGCCCACCTTCTTGCCCATGGTGATGACGGCATTGGATGCGCCGGCGTTGCCGGAGCCCTTCTGCCGGATGTCGAAGCCTTTGCAGCGGGCCAGAATGTAGGATGGATTGATGCTGCCGATCAGGTAGGGCAGCATTACGCAGACAAACAAAGTGAGCGGTTTCACGGTGGAGCCTCCTTCTTAGCGGATCGCGATATGGTATTGCTGCTCGCCGCCGCAGGGAGCGGGGGTTGGCAGCATGAGGGCGTATACATCGCTGCTGCGGCATTCGGCAGCAAACACCGCCTGTGCCGACGGCGGCAGCTCCCGTATTTGGGAAAACCGGGTGAGGAGCGGTCGTGCGGGGGCGGCGGCCGCCAGAATTTCCTGCCCGCGGGCGTTCATACCCAGCACCCGCAGATACGGGGGCGTTCCCCGCGCCATATCCGGAGTGATACGCAACAGGGAGGCCCAGAGGATGCGCCGCAGCCGGGCTGCCGGATAGCGGCGGGTGTGCAGAGCCGTCTCCAGCTCGGGCAGGGTGACGGCGCTGCGAATGGCATTCCACAGTCGGTTTTCCAGTCCCTCGGAAACGTAGGGGAGCGCAGCCAGGGCGCTGCAGGGTTGCAGCCGCAGATGGGTCAGCAGCGCGTCATCCAGCCGATGGGGGTCGGCGGGTGCCCTGCCGTCCCGGATCGCCTGCATCAGCACAGCGGCAGATGGAGCGGGCATGTAGCCGGCCGTAGCATCCGTCTGCCCGACTCGGATAAGTCGGCGCAGAGCCGTGCCGCTGGCGATGCCGTCGGACGCTGCCTTGTCACGGTGTCCGGCTCCCTGCCGCGGGACGGCGATAAACCGGAACTCCGCTCCCAGTCGGGCGGCGGCCCGGATGTATTCCAGCCCCAGTGTGTTGTTGGGCTGCGCCAGCAGCGCGGCGGTATCCGCGCCGCACAGATCGGCGGCAGCGGTCTGCCGGGCGGCGGCGTAAGGCACCCCGGCCCGCAGAGCCCGGCGCAGCACGTCGGTATAGGCGGAGGTGTCCATGACGGCGGCCAGTGCCAGCAGCGCGTCAGCGTTCCCGCATTCGCAGCCGAAGGACAGCGCCTGTACGCACCCCAGCGCCTGCAGCAGCGCCACGCCGCCGGTGGCGAATCCCTCTGCCGGTGCCATTGCCCACGGCAGCGGCAGCTCCAGCACCAGATCGGCTCCGTTTGCCAGTGCCATTTCCGTGCGATAGTTTTTCGGTAGTAGCGCCGGCTTGCCCCGTTGGGTGAAATTCCCGCTCAATGCGACGACGATATGGGTAGCGCCGGCCGCCCGGGCGGCGGCGATGTGGGCGGCGTGCCCTTTGTGGAACGGATCGTATTCGGCAATGATGCCGGTGATCAGCACGGCTCACCCCTCCCTTGCGGTTTTACGGCTTCATTGTACCAGCAGTTTTTTCGGTTGTCAAATCAGATTTTTGCCCGGAATGGTTGAAATTTCCGGTAAAAGAGAGTATGATACAGGGTAAACGATTTGTATAAGGAGAATGATGTATGAAAATTTTGGTTATCAACGCCGGCAGCTCTTCGCTGAAATATCAGCTCATCGACATGGATGGCGAGCAGGTGCTGGGGAAGGGCATCTGCGAGCGCATCGGCCAGCCTGTTGGCAGCTTCACCCATAAGGCGCACGGCCGGGCATGGAAAAGCGAGGTGGCGATGCCCGACCATACGGCGGCGTTCGCGCAGGTGAAGAAAGCGCTCACCGAGGGTGAGGGCAAGGTCATCCACGATCTGGGAGAGGTCAGCGCCATCGGCCATCGAGTGGTGCAGGGCGGCTCCAAATACGATCATTCTGTGGTGATCACCGACGAGGTGTTGGCGGATATCGACGCGCTTAAGGCGCTGGCGCCTCTGCACAATCCGGCGGCGTTGCAGGGCATTGCGGCGGCGACGGCCACCTTCGGTAAGGATATCACGCAGGTGGCGGTGTTTGATACCGCTTTCCATCAGACTATGGAGCAGAAGGTGTTTATGTTCGGTGTGCCCTATGAATACTATGAGAAGTACGGTGTGCGTCGCTATGGATTCCACGGCACCTCTCACCGGTATGTGAGCGCCCGCTGCTGCGAGCTGCTGGGACGCACGGAGGGCACCCGCATCATCACCTGCCATCTGGGCAGCGGTTCCTCCATTGCCGCTATTAAAGACGGCAAGGTGGTGGATACCACCATGGGCATGACCCCGCTGGATGGCTTTATGATGGGCACCCGCTCCGGCGGCTTTGACCCGTCGGTCGTGACCTTCCTTATGGAGAAGGAGGGTTTGACCCCGGCGCAGATGGACGAGATCATGAATAAGAAGTCCGGTACGCTGGGCATTTCCGGACAGTACAGCGACGATCGGGATATCGAGGCGGCCATCGCCCGGGGAGATCAGCGGGCGGCGCTGGCCTGGGATATGCGCACCTATCAGGTGCTGAAATATGTAGGCGCCTATATCGCTGTGCTGGGCGGTCTGGATGCGCTGGTGTTCACCGCCGGTATCGGCGAGAACCAGCCCCGTGTGCGGCAGGAGATCATTGAGGCGCTGGGTTTCCTGGGCATGAAGTGCGACGTAAAGGCCAACGAGGTGCACGGCAAAGAGACTCTCATCACCACGGCGGATTCCTCTATCCCCGCCTGGGTCATCCCCACGGACGAGGAAATGGTGATTGCCCGGGATACGGCCGCGCTGGCGTAACCGACTTTGCAGCCAGCAGACCTTAGACAGATCAAATGGGGGGACTATACCGTTTCGGTAACGGGCATAACCCATTCGCTCTGTTTATGGGATCACAGAAAATCACAGAAACAAAAATCCCGCCGACGGAATCCGAAATTCCGTCGGCGGGATTTCTATTGGCTACGATTCCGTACAGGATCTGTGCGGCTCGGCGCGATCACATACTTTCGGGTGCGGTGATCTTCATCATGGTCAGCACATTCCGCAGGGCGATGCGGGCAGCATCGCACAGCGCCAGACGTGCCGCCGCCAGGTCGGCGTCCACGCCGCTGACATGGCAGGCGTTGTAGAATTTATGGAACAGGGTGGCCAGCTCCAGTGCGTACCGGGTAATGCCGGAGGGATCCAGCGCCTTGGCGCATTCCACCACCGTCTTCTCCAGACCGGAGAGATGCCGGATCAGCTCCCGCTCCTCAGGCGCGGTGAGCAGCGCCAGCTGCGCCGGAGTGGCAGTGCAGGCGGACGGATCGGCGATCCCCAGCTTGCGGAAGATGGAGTGGATGCGGGCGTGGGCATACTGGACATAATAGACCGGGTTGGAGGAGGACTGCTCGATGGCCAGCCCTAAGTCAAACTCCATCTGGGAGTTGGCTTCCCGCTGGTTGAAGAAGAACCGGGCGGCATCCACCGGCACCTCATCCAGCAGGTCGCTCAGTTGGATGGCTTTGCCGCTGCGCTTGGACATCCGGACGATCTCGCCGTCCCGCACCAGCCGCACCAGCTGCATCAGCACCACATGGAGCTTTTCGCCGTCCAGACCCACGGCATCCATAGCGCCTTTCATGCGGGCGACGTGGCCGTGGTGGTCGGCACCCCAGACGTCGATGAGGGTCTCGTAGCCCCGCAGGAATTTGTTGCGATGGTAAGCGATGTCGGCGGCGAAATAGGTGGGATTGCCGTTGGCGCGCACCAGCACCTCGTCTTTGATGCCTTCCTCTTCACCGTCCCTGGTTTTGTGCTTCTTGGGCTGATATTTCTCGCCGTATTCTCCGGCCTTGTACCACAGAGCGCCTTCCTTTTCGTAGGTCAGCCCCTTTTCGGTGAGGATGTCGATGATCTCTTGCAGCTCACCGTCCTTGTGGAGGGTGGATTCGGTGAACCACCGGTCGTATTCGATACGGTATTTTGCCATATCCGCCTGCATTTTGGCGATGTTCAGCGGCAGAGCATAGTCCACCAGCGCTTTTCGCCGTTGGGCGGAGTCCGTGTCCACGTATTTGTCTCCGTATTTTTCGGCAAAGGCGGCGGCGTGCTCCTTGATGTCGTCGCCGTGATAGGCGTCCTCCGGCAGCTCCACGGCATCTTCACCCTTGAAGATCTGGAGATACCGTACCTCCAGCGACAGTCCGAATTTTTCAATCTGATTGCCGGCATCGTTGATATAGAATTCCCGCCACACAGTGTATCCGGCGGCATCCAGCACACTGGCCAGACAGTCGCCCAGTGCGCCACCCCGGGCATTGCCCATGTGCATGGGACCGGTGGGGTTGGCGGAGACGTATTCCACCATTACCTTTTGGCCGCCGCCGAAATCGGAGCGGCCAAACCGCTTGTCCTCCCGGCGCACCTCCGCCACTACATCGCTGTAATAGGCGGGGGAGAGGAAGAAATTCATAAATCCGGGACCGGCCACCTCCGCCTTGTCAAACCGGGTGCCGTCCAGCTTGAGATAGGTGGCCAGCGTATCGGCGATTTTTCGGGGGGCGGCATGAAAGGCCCGGGCGGAAACCATGGCGGCGTTTACCGCCATGTCACCGTTCTTCCGGTCGGCGGGGATCTCCACGGCATAGGCGGGGATGTCCGCCTGGGGCAGCTCTCCGGCGGCGATGGCCGCGGAGAAGGCATCGCCGATCAATTGCCGCAGCTGGGCTTCGGTTTCTTTTACGATATTGGACATGATGTGTTCTCCTCCTGTACGGTAATATGCACGGTATGGGACGAATTGACACTCCCGTTGAACCCCAATGTGTAGGCAAAATCCAGAGTCCCGCCCAGCTCGGTCAGTTCCCAGTCCAGCGCGGTGGCATAGGTGCCCATATCCAGCACCCCGAAGGGGGTGGAATACTGGCTGTGGTGGCGGCGCTGCTTTTCGAGGATCAGGATACTGGAGCAGGTGCCGGAGCGTTCCAGTGTGACCCGGTTTCCGACCACGTGCAGCGTGACCGCTGTGGCTTCTTCTCCCTGGCCCTCAGTATAGGAGAGGGCATAGCCCCCGTCGGCGGGCAGAAACGTGCCGCAGGTGGTCATCTCGATGGTATCCGGCTCCTGATCGTCAACCGTTTGCACACCGCGGATGTGAATGAGTGCTTGCATGGATACTCCTCCCTTATAGGCGCAATGTGTCCGGCGGGATCATATCGATCTCCTCGTGCACCGGACGTCCCAAAAAGGTTTCCGCCACCTGAGTGAATCCCTCCGGGCGGTCGGATACGAAATAATGATAGCGTCCCCGTGCTTTTTGCGGATCGCACAGAGCGTCCGCTGCGGCCAGCCGGGCGGCGCAGGCGGCAGCGGTCTCCCGGCCGGAATCAATGAGCGTCACATCCGCGCCGAGCTGTGCCCGGATCAGCGGCGCCAATAGCGGGAAGTGGGTGCAACCCAGGATCACCGTGTCCACCTGCGCCTCCTGCAAGGGGCGCAGATACCGGCGCACGGCGGCGATTGTCACCTCGTCCCGGGGGTCGATCCATCCGTTCTCCACCAGCGTCACCAGCACAGGACAGGCTACGGCGGTCACTTCGACGGAAGGATCCAGCTCATGCAGACGCCGGACGAAGGAGCCGGAGCGCACGGTGGTGGAGGTGCCCATCACGCCGATCCGGCGGCTGCGGGTGGCGCGGGCGGCGGCGTCGGCGGCGGGCTGAATGATTCCCATGGCCGGCAGCGGAAGCGCCTCCAGCACATCTCCGGCCACGGAGCTGACGGTGCCGCAGGCAGCAATGAGAAATTTAACCCCCTGCTGCTGAAGAAATCGGCAGTCCTCACGGGCATACCGGTGCACGGCCTGAGCGCTGCGGGAGCCGTAGGGCACCCGACCGGTATCTCCAAAATAGACGATATCCTCCCGGGGCATCAGCTCCATGAGCTGCCGCACCGCCGTCAATCCGCCCAGTCCAGAGTCAAATACGCCGATGGGACGATTATCCAATGCGATTCCTCCTCACGCAATACTGCTGACTATCATACCACAATTCTACGAAATGTGCAACGAAAATATTGCTGTACAATTCCGGGGAAATGTGTTAAAATGCACTTGAATGAACGAATCGGCCGGGCCGATCCGGGAGAGGACATGGATTTATGGAACAACAAGGCTGGATACCGCAACCGTTTGTGTACATCCCTCCGCCGACACCCCAGCAGCTGGAGAGACGCTGGCTGCGCCGCAAAGGAAATTTTGCCGGCGTGCTGATGCTGGCGAATACGGCGGGGCTGCTGCTGACCTTCAACATATTGGCGGTCATTCTGCTGCTGGCCGGCGTGCTGGACCGATCTCAGCTGACGCAGCCGCTGCTGGGCATGGACAAGGTGTCGTATCTGCTTGTGTACGCAGGGGTATACAGCTTTGCGATGCTGGTGCCGGCGGCGCTGGTGGCGCTGTGCGGCAAGCGACGGTATTTCCCCCTGAGTCCGGCGCACCGAGTCAATGGTCCGGATACCTTTCTGGCGGTCGTGGCCGGAGTGGGTGTGTGTATGCTGGCCAACATCATCGGCTCCTATGTGACGGCCTTTCTGGAGCAGCTCGGTGCCTCGGCGCCGGAGATGCCGGATATGCTGGAGCCTACACCGACGGGCTTTGCGCTGTATCTGATCGTGTTCGCCGTGCTTCCGGCTCTGCTGGAGGAGGCGGTCATGCGGGGGTATCTTTTGCGGGAGCTGCGCCCCTTCGGCGACGGAGCGGCGGTGTTCATGTCGGCGCTGTTCTTTGGCATGATGCACGGCAATATCCGACAGATCCCCTTCGCCTTTGTAGTGGGTCTGGTGCTGGGCTGGCTGTATGTGGCGACCGATAACATTTGGCTGCCGGTGGCGGTGCATTTTTGCAATAACGGTGTGTCTGTCCTGATCGAGTATCTCGGCGATGGAATGAATGAATCTGCGTTTGGCGTGCTCAATTGGATCGTGATCGGCACACTGATCCTGTTGGGGCTTGTGGCGGTGGCGGTGCTGCTGCTCCGGCGCAGTGAGCTGCTGCGGCTGCCGGCACAGCCCCGTTCTTCCCTCAATGCCGGGCAGCGGTGGAGCGCTCTGCTTACCTCGCCGGTGCTGCTGCTTGCTCTGGGGGTATTGCTGGTGCAGGCGGTGTTGGAGGCGGTATGAGTTCGGAAGAAGAGTTCATGGAACAGGCGCTGTGTCTGGCGCGGGAAGCGGCTGCGGAGGGCGAGGTGCCGGTGGGTGCTGTGGTGGTCAGAGACGGCGTGGTTATCGGCCGTGGCCGGAACCGCCGGGAGCGGGACAGAAACGCTCTGGCTCACGCCGAGATCGAGGCCATCGGCGAGGCTTGCCGCACCGTGGGCGGCTGGCGGCTGTCCGGCTGCGACCTGTATGTGACATTGGAGCCGTGCCCCATGTGCGCCGGAGCAATCATCAATGCCCGTATCGACCGGGTCATTCAGGGGACAGCAGATCCAAAGGCCGGCTCCTGCGGCTCGGTGGTGGACCTGTTCCGGCTGCCGTATAACCATCGGCCTGAGCACGTCTGCGGAGTGCTGGAGGATGCGTGCCGGCAAGTATTGAAGGAGTTTTTCGGAGAGCTGCGCCGGCGGGTGCGCTGAAAAATACAGGAAGGGTGTTTTAACTATGCGTGTGTTGATCCTGTCGGCCAATACCGGCGGCGGACACAATTCTTCCGCCGCTGCGGTGCGGGAGGAGTTGGAGAGTCGTGGCATTCCCTGTGCGGTGGAGGATGGGCTGCGGTTTGTATCGCCGCAGTTTTCTTCTATCGTCAGTCACGGGCATGTGTATGTCTATCGCCATCTGCCGGGCACCTTCGGCCGGGTATACGCCTATCAGGAGCATCATCGGATGACCTGGGTCTCCAACCTGCTGCGGCGGGGCGTGGTGCGAATGGCGAACCATGTGAAGGAGAACGGCTTTACGGCCGTTTTGTGCGTGCATGTGTTTGCGGCGATGATGCTGACAGAGGCACAAAAGCGTCACGGGTTGACCGTTCCGTTCTATTTTTTGGCGACGGATTATACGTGCAGTCCCGGGGTCAACACAATCTCCGCCCGGGCTTGGTTTGTGCCGGCGGCTGACCTGATCCCGGAGTTCATCGCCTGCGGTATTCCCCGGGAAAAGTTGGCGGCCACCGGCATCCCGGTGAAACGGGCGTTTTATACACCGGTGGAGCGGGCACAGGCGTGCCGCAGTCTGGGACTGCCGGAGGATAAGCGGATACTGTTGCTGTGCTGCGGCAGCATGGGCTGTGGGCATATTGAAAAGGAAGTCCCCCGCATGGATGGGCAGATCCCGCCGCAGGTGCTGCCGGTCGTGGTGTGCGGCAACAATCGGGCGCTGTACGAGAAGCTGACGGAAACGCCTATTGATGGCATAAAGGTACTCGGCTTTACAAAAGAGATGTCGTTGTATATGGCGGCGGCGGATGTGTGCATCACGAAACCCGGCGGGCTGACCTGCACCGAGATGCTGGTTTCCGGTTGCCCGTCGGTGATGCTGCTGGCGGTTCCGGGGTGCGAATCCCGCAACCTGGAATACTTTTCCCGTACCTACAGAACGCCGGATGCCTCCGATTGGCCGTCCGCCATCGGAAAAGCGTTGCAGCTTCTGGATGATCCGGACAGGCTGCGGGAAATGGCTGAACGGCTGGCGGCGGGGAGAACGGCCGTCCCGGCCGCGGCGGCCATGGTGGATTATATGCTGAAAGATCAACCGTGAGCCGTGCGCTCCGGCAGCGGAATGCTGCGCCGGAATGTGGGCGTAACGAAATAGAAGAGGTTTCAATTGTATGGATTTGAGTTATGAGATGATACGTAAGGACCCGACCATTCGTACCTATATTGAGGCGGCCAACGAGGCGCTGGCAGCCTTGGGGATGACGGAGCACAGCTTCGCACACGTCACTCAGGTAGCGGAGAACGCCGGGAACATTTTGGAAACGCTGGGATATCCGGCGCGGCTGGTGGAGTTGTCCCGGATCGCCGGATATCTCCATGATATCGGGAACCTGGTCAATCGGGTGGATCATAGCCAGAGCGGAGCGGTGATGGCTTTTCGGCTGCTGGATAAGATGGGCTTTCCGGCGGAAGAGATCGCCCATATCACGGCGGCTATCGGCAACCATGACGAGGGCACCGGTGTGCCGGTCAGTCCGCTGGCAGCGGCGCTGATTCTGGCGGATAAATCCGATGTGCGCCGCAGCCGGGTACGCAACCGGAATATCGCTTCTTTTGATATTCATGACCGGGTCAATTATTCCGTGACGTCTTCCAAGCTGGAGATCAATCCGGATCATACGGAAATTCAGCTGACGTTGGTGATCGACCGGGAGCACGGGTCGGTGATGGAATACTTCGAGATTTTCATGGGTCGGATGATCCTTTGCCGCAAAGCGGCGGAAAAATTGGGGCTGCAATTTAAGCTGGTGATTAACGACCAACAGCTCATTTGAAAACAACAAACCTCCGACGGGCGACCGTCGGAGGTTTGTTCATTTTTTCGAGGTGTGTTTGGTGGCTGGATAGGGTGTTTTTACATCAGTCAAGCCCACAAGGTAGTCGATGCTGGTCTGATGGAAGGTGGCCAGAGCAATCAACACCTCGCTGGGTATATCCCGTGTTCCCAGCTCATAGCGGGAATAGGCCACCTGACTGCAATGCAGATAGTCGGCTACATCCTTTTGACGCAAGTCCCGATCTTCACGCAGCCCCCGTATACGTTGGTACACAATTTATCCCACCTATCATTCTGTGATAATGATAGTATAGAATAAACCGAATTGGTATATTGACATATAAACCAAAATGGTTTATAATTACGATAGACGAGACACTCGTCTATCACAAGAAAAGGAGAAGATGAAGGATGAAGTGTGGAAAATGCGGACAGGAATACGAGGGAAATTATTGCCCTAACGGGTGCAATGCACCAATGCCGGTGATGCCGCCGGCTAAACAGGGGGCGCCGACTTGGTGTATCATTCTGCTGTTGATCTTCTTTTTCCCGGTGGGGCTGGGGCTGATGTGGGCGAAGAAAAGCTGGAAGACTTGGGTGAAAGTGCTGATTACGGTATTTTTTGCGGTGTTGGTGCTGTGGCGGGTTGGCAGTCAGGTAGACTCAGAACCAATAAAGGAGCCAGCGTTGAGCAGCGCCCCGGTCTCTGCGAACGCATCTTCTGATCGGACTACCTTTGGCTTGCACGAAACTGCTGCGTTCCGGACGATACGAGTCACGGCACAGGATTTACAGGAATCCGTCGGGAAAAGCTTTTATGAAGCAGAGGACGGCAAGGTTTTTGTCGGCGTGAAATTCGCTATTGAAAACATATCGGATGAAGACAAGTCGATCAGTTCAATATTGTTGTTTGATGCCTATGTAGACGGCGTAAAATGTGATTATTCCTTCTCCGCAGCTTGTTCCTTTTCAGATGGCACACTGGATGGTACAATCACTCCGGGCAAGAAATTAGTCGGCTGGTATGCGGTAGAGGTGCCGGAAAACTGGAAAGAATTAGAATTACAGGTGAGGTCCAATTGGCTTTCCGATGAGCGAGCGGAATTTGTCTTTTCAAAATAATCTTCTATCTGAAATGAGAAGGGCGGTCGACGCTTTTGGCGCCGACCGCTCCGTTCATTTATCCTTAATCTCTTTCCAGTAGGCTGCGAAAGACTGCTCGGTTTTGTTATCGCCGGGGGTATAGTATACAGCGTCCCGCAGCGCGTCCGGCAGATACTGCTGCCGCACCCAGTGTCCGGGGAAGCTGTGGGGATACCGATAGAACTGCCCTTTTTTCTCCACCTCGGCGCCGTCATAGTGCTTGTTTTGCAGCTGCCGGGGGACGGGGCCGCTTTTCCCGGCACGCACATCGGCGATGGCTGCGTCGATGGCACAGTAGCCGGTGTTGGATTTCGGTGCCTGGCATACCAGCACCACGGCATCTGCCAGCGGAATCCGAGCTTCCGGTAGCCCCACCTGCTGGGCCATGTCCACGGCAGCCTTAACAATGGGCAGGATCTGGGGATACGCCAGCCCCACATCCTCGCTGGCGCAGACCATCAGCCGCCGACAGGCGGAGGGCAAGTCGCCGCTTTCCAGCAGCCGGGCAAGGTAATGCAGCGCCGCATCCGGGTCAGAGCCGCGCATGGATTTTTGATAGGCGGATAGGATGTCGTAATGCTCGTCGCCCTCCCGGTCATAGCGCATGGCGCTGCGCTGGGACAGCTGCTGCGCCGTTTCCAATGTCACGGTGGTGCTGCCGTCGGCGTCGGTATCGCCTGCCAATACGCACAGCTCTACGGCGTTGATGGCCTTGCGCACATCCCCGCCGCAGGCTCTGGCGATGTGGCTGTATACCGGCTCCTCCACCCGCAGGGGGGCTTCCCGCTCACTTTGAAGGATGGAAAAACCGCGCCGCACCGCCCTTTCAATCTCCGACGGCTCCACGGCCTTGAACTCAAATACCGTAGAACGGCTCAAAATAGCATTGTACACGTAGAAATACGGGTTTTCCGTTGTGGAGGCAATCAGCGTGATGCGGCCGTTTTCGATGAATTCCAGCAGCGTTTGCTGCTGCCGCTTGTTGAAATACTGGATCTCGTCCAGATATAGCAGCACACCGTTCATTCCCGCGAAGGTGTCCAGCTCCTCCACCACGGCTTTGATATCCGCGGTGGAAGCGGTAGTGCCGTTGAGCTTATGCAGCCGCATATCCGCCCGTTCGGCGATGATGCGGGCTACCGTAGTTTTTCCGACCCCGGAGGGTCCGTAGAAGATCAGGTTGGGAATATGCCCGCTCTCCAGAATGTTCCGCAGGGCTTTTCCCTCACCCAGAATGTGCGTCTGACCCACCACCTCGTCCAGCGTGGTGGGGCGAATCCGGTCTGCCAGCGGTGCCGCCATATACGCGTACCTCCTACTGTGGTTTATCTTCGTGTATCATACACCTGTCGGGGGTGAAAAGTCAAGCAAAAAGCGATCGTTTGTTCGGCTTTTGCAAAACACGGAACGGATGTCGCGTTTGCCGGACGGAGCCGCACCGTATACTTAAGGGTGCGAGAGTGCGCTGAAGGGTGGGGATATATCTCGATGAAAATACTGTAAGGTGTGCCGTCGCCGACGATGGGGCGGATGGCGGCCGTCCGGCTGTATTCTGCCGGAGAAACCATACCCCCGAAAAGGCCAACAGCCCTCCGGGGGTATCACTCTATGCGCTGTTGTTACAGTGTTGCCGCCAATTCCTTCAGATAGGCGGCGAAGTCATCCCGCAGATCGGGGCGTCGCAACGCTACCTCGCAGTTGGCCTGTAGAATTCCCAGCTTATTGCCCATATCGTACCGCTTGCCCACGAAATCCACCGCCATCATGCGGTTGGCCTTCGCCTGTACGCACATGGCGTCGGTCAACTGAATTTCGCCGCCGGCTCCGGGAGCGGTATTCTCCAGAATATCGAAGATATCCGGCGTCAGCACACACCGCCCCAGGATGGAATAGAGGGACAGCACCTTGTCCGGCGTGGGCTTCTCGATCATGTCATACACGTCGAACACCGCATCCCGCACCGGACGCACCCCCAGCGAGCAGTACCGCAGCACCTGCTCCGGTGTCACCTGCTTGACACCGACCACCGACTTGCCGTATTTCTCATACACGCGGCACAGCTGGCCGCAAACCGGATCGTCGCCGATGATCACATCGTCTCCGTACAGTACGGCAAACGGTTCGTTGCCGACGAATGCGCGGGCACAGCTGACCGCGTGCCCCAAGCCCTTGGTTTCCCGTTGACGAATATAGTGGATGTTGGCCATGGAGGACAGGCGCTGCACCTGCTCCAACGCCTCGGTCTTGCCGCCGGCCGCCAGCCGTTCCTCCAGTTCGATGCTGTGGTCAAAATGATCCTCGATGATGCCTTTGCCCCGGTTGGTGATGATCAGGATATCCGTGATGCCGGAATGCACCGCCTCCTCCACGATATACTGTATCGCGGGCTTGTCCACAATGGGGAGCATTTCCTTGGGCATGGATTTGGAGGCTGGGAGCACGCGTGTGCCCAGTCCGGCTGCCGGAATGACTGCTTTCCGTACGGTATTCATCGTATTCTCCTCACACTCATATGGTTTATAGTAGCAGCTGGATCAGCATGCTCAGCACATTGATGCTCACATAGCCGATCACCTGGATGCTGAAAGAGGTCCCGCCCACGGTGGCCAACTCGGCGGTGGTGATATCCGGTATCTGCTCCCGCTTACGGGTGATCAGCTCGCAGGAATGGTGATAATAGAGCCGATTGCCCAATCCTCCCAGAGCAAAGCGTATCGCAAAAACCAGCAGACTCAGCAGCAGCAGAGCCAGATAGTAGTATAGCTCCTGCCGATTCTGAAAATCCCGGGAGAAAAACCGGAGCAGCGCCGCATTGTCCGTCAGATTCAGCTTGCTCATGATCCAGTACAGGACGCTGCTCTGCAACAGCTGCAACAGCAGCAACAGCCCGCCGGACAGATACATCTTCCGGTACAGCAGCCAGTACGGTCCCAGCAGAAATGCCGACCAGTTCCATCCGCCGGAGCGTCCGCCGGCGATCTGCCGGAATCGCGGCAGATAATAGTCTGTCCGTCCGCCGATGACCGACGCCAGATCGGTGGCCTTATGGTCGCCGATCACTTCGTTGGGATTACAGTTCACCGTATCCGAAAACACGCTGCGGAAGGGCATATATTCGCTGTAAGGAGGCTGCTGAAAGCCGCCTGCATCCTCTGCGCGGTCGCTGTCCCAGTCCGCCTCGCCCAAAGGGCATCCGCAGCGGCAGCAAAACTCGGCATATTCCGGGTTTTCCGTCCGGCAGCGGGGGCAGATCTGCACACCTCCGGATCGGGCAGAGTCCTCTGGCTCCTGCTCCGGCTGCGTGGCGGCCTCCGCCGCTTCGCGGCTCCATTGTTCGTCGGTTCCGTGCAGGTGCGCCAGATGACAGTGCCCCTCCTGCTTCCAGCAGGCGCGGTGATGGGGCAGCCCGCAGACCGGGCATACGACCACATCGTCGTCCGACTGAAAAGGCCGTCCGCAGACCGGACAGCGCATACCTTCGTAATAGTACACGGCGTTCATCTCCTTGCTTTATGGTGCTATTATAGCTCCTGTAACGGCAATTCACAAGGACCGAACGTCGAAATTTATAAAAATTTAATATTTTCGGAAAAAGGTTCGGCGGCAGGTTTTTCTTGCTATTTGCGGAGAGTATATGTATAATGGATGGGCGGAAAGCCAGATACGGGAGTGATGGATTTGAATAGCATCGAATCATTTTTTCATGCAGTGGACGGGAAAACCGTCACCATCTGCGGGATCGGACATAATAATCTGCCGGTGATCCACCAGTTTTTGCAGGCGGGCGCGCACGTCGTGGCCTGTGACCGGCGCACGGAGGCGCAGCTGGGGGATACCGCCCGGGAGCTGAGGGCGGCGGGGGCGCAGCTGTCGCTGGGAGAAGGATACCTGGACCGGCTGGACGGACAGCTGATCCTGCGCACCCCCGGTATGAAGCCGTATTTGCCGGCGCTGGAGCAGGCGCGGCGGGAGGGGAAGACCGTCACCTCGGAGATGGAGATCTTCTTCGATCTGTGTCGGGCGCCGATCTATGCCGTCACCGGCTCGGACGGAAAAACCACTACCACCACCATCATCGCCGGTCTGCTGGATGCGGCCGGCGTCAAGACCTTTGTGGGGGGGAATATCGGCCGGGCGCTGCTGCCGTATGTGGCGGATATCACCCCGGATAATGCGGCGGTGGTGGAGCTGTCCAGTTTTCAGCTCACCGGGATGTCCCGGTCTCCCGCGGTAGCGGTCGTCACCAACGTAGCGCCCAATCATCTGGACTGGCACACCGATATGCAGGAATACATTGACGCAAAGAAAAATTTGGTGCTGTACCAAAAGCCCGGCGACCGTGCGGTGCTCAATGCCGATAACGCCATCACCGCAGAATTTGCGGCGGACTGTCCGGGCGAGGTGTGGCTGTTTTCCCGGCGGGGCCGGGTGGAGCGCGGCTGCTGGCTGGATGAGCGGCGGCGGATCGTGGTGAGCGCCGACGGCACGGATACGGTGGTGATGGATGCGGACGATATCCGTATCCCCGGCGAGCACAATGTGGAGAACTATATGGCGGCCATCGCGGCCGTGTGGGGACGGGTGTCGCCGGAGGCCATCGTCCGTTTTGCCCGGGCGTTCGGCGGCGTGGAGCATCGCTGCGAGCTGGTGCGGGAACGCAACGGCGTGCGCTGGTATAACGATTCCATCGGCAGCAGTCCCTCCCGTACCATCGCCGGGTTGCAGGCGTTCCGCCAGAAAGTGATCCTCATCGCCGGCGGCTATGACAAGCACATCCCCTATACACCTCTGGGACCGGTGGCGGCGGAAAAGGTGCAGGCGGCGGTGCTGCTGGGCGCTACGGCAGACGCTATTGAAGCTGCGATACGCGCCTGCTCCGATCTGCCCATTTACCGGGTGAAGGATATGTCTGAGGCGGTGCAGACGGCCGATCGGCTGGCCGGGGATGGAGACATCGTGTTTATGTCCCCCGCCAGCGCCAGCTTTGATATGTATAAGAATTTTGAGGAACGGGGACAACACTTTAAGACCCTGGTACAGAATCTGCCGTAAGGAGCGAGAATGGGTAATGAGCATGAAAACCATTAGTGCGAAAGACAATCTGGAGCAACTGTGCCGGACGCCCGGCGTGGCCGGACAGACGGAGATAACCGAGCTGGCTGTGAAGCTGCTGCGCCCGCTGACCGACACGGTTACGGTGGACAGGATGGGAAATGTGCTGGCGGTGCGGCGGGGCGCTGACCCTGCCGCCGGAACGGTGCTGTTGCAGGCGCATATGGACGAGGTGGGCTTTCTCGTGACCGGCGTGGATGAACTGGGGTTCGTCCATGTGGCGGCGGCGGGCAGCCCCGACGAGCGGGTGCTGGCGGCGCAGAATGTGGTGGTATACGGGGACAAGCCATACCCCGGCGTGTTCTGCTCGGTGCCCCCGCATCTCATCCAGAAGGATAGCGGGCTACCGGAGCTGTCCACCCGCGGTATTGATATCGGTATGAGCGGACAGGAGGCCATGGCGCACGTGCGCCCCGGCGATCGGGTGGCTTTTGCGCCCCGGTTCTTCCCGATGGGGGAAACGGTGGTCAGCTGTAAGGCTCTGGATAATCGGGCGGGCATGGCGGCGATCCTGGAGGCGCTGAGCGTGTTAAGACAGCCGGCCGCCACGGTGGCAGTGGCTTTCTGTGTGCAGGAGGAGGTCGGGCGGCGCGGAGCCGGTGTGGCGGCCCGGCAGCTGAAGCCGGATGTGGCACTGGTCACGGACGTGAGCTTTGCCTTGACTCCGGATGCCGATCCGCGGCATTGCGGTGTGATGGGTAAGGGCGCGATGATCGGTCTGTCTCCGTTGCTGGATCGACGGGTGTCCGACGGCCTGACGGAGATCGCCGGAAGGCTGGAGATTCCGCATCAGTTTGAGGTGATGGGAGCTTCCACCGGTACCGACGCCGACCGGATCAGCAATGAGAATGCCGGGATCCCTACCGGTCTGCTGTCCATTCCGCTGCGGTATATGCATACCCCCGCAGAAGCGGTGGATCTTTTGGATGTGGTTGCGGTGGGTGCGCTCATGGCAGCCTATGTGACGGAAAGGGGGACGCGGCTGTGAACCGGAAGCTGTTGCGGGAATTGTGTAATTTGGACGGTGTCTCCGGCCGGGAAGAGGATGTGCGGGAGTATATACTGGATGAGCTGGAGGCCAGCTCTGCACCGAAGGAGATCACCGTCGACCCAATGGGGAACGTGCTGGTGCACCTCATCGGCCGGCAGACCGGCAGCCACCGGCTGCTGCTGGATGCCCATATGGACGAGGTGGGCTTTTTGATCACCTATATCGGGGAGGACGGCTTTTTGCATTTTGAACCGGTGGGCGGCATCGACAAGCAGGCGCTGTTCGGCCATCGGGTGCGTGTCAGCGGCTGGCTGGGTGTGATCGGCGGCAAGGCGATCCACCAGTGCAAGGGGGAGGAACGCACCACCATCCCGTCTAATGAGACGATGGTCGTGGACATCGGAGCGGCCGACGGTACGGAGGCGGCGAGAATGGTGCGCATCGGAGCCGCGGGCACCTTCCAGCAAGGCTGGGCCGATCTGGCCAACGACCGTTTTGTGAGCAAGGCAGTGGACGATCGGGTCGGGTGTGCGCTGCTGCTGACGCTGGCGGCGAGCCAGCCGGAATATGACCTGTGGTTGTCCTTCTCCGTGCAGGAGGAGGTGGGGTTGCGGGGGGCCGGAGTGGCGGCCCGGCAGATTCGGCCGGATATAGCCATTGCGCTGGATGCCACCACGGCCGCTGATACGGCCGGCAGCCGTCCGGACAATGCGGTGTGCCGTGTCGGCGATGGGGGCGTCGTTTCCTTTGCCGACCGGGCGACTCTGTACGATGCGGACCTGTATCGACAGATCCGTGCGTTGGCGGATGAGCACGGGATCCCGACCCAGACCAAGACCCGCATCGCCGGCGGCAACAATGCCGGAAGCATACAGACCGGCGGTGACGGTGTGCGCATGGCGGCGCTGTCGCTTCCCTGCCGCTATATTCATTCTCCGACCTGCACCGGCAGCTGGGCGGATGTGCAGGCCATGGAGGATCTGCTGCGGCTGCTGATCGGGGTGCTGCCTGTATGATCCGTTCCATTGCAGGCTGCGATCTGCCCGCTGAGCGGGATACGGAATGTGCCGCGCGGATCCATGGATCGCACAAAGCCTATGGGGAGTCGAATCTGGTGCAATTCTTTGCGGACGACGTGGGAGCGGCCCTGGCGTTTTTGGACGGGATCGCCGTGCTGGATGCCCCGGGAGCGCTGTCGGAGGAATGGGTGGCGTTCTTGCGTCTGCTGCCCGGTCTGCGTCTGCTGCGCACGGACGGTGCGACCGGGCGGGCGCTGGCGGCAGTGCTGCACGGCGCTGTGTCGTACGGCGGGCTCATGCGCTTTACAGGTGTGTGGCCGCCGGCCGTCCCGGAAGAACCGGCCTATCGGCTGCCGATGCTGTACCCGTTGCTGCAAACCGGTTTTTCCGCTCTGCCACCCTTTGACAGCTGGTATGTGGATGTGTCCCACCGGCTGCGCCACGGGGCGTGCCATGTGGCGGTGTGTTGCGCAGACGACCGTCCGGTGAGCATGGCCATGACCGTAGCGGAATCCCGGTCGGCGGCAGTGATCGGCGGGGTGGTTACGGAGCCGGTGTTTCGGCGCAGAGGGCTGGCCTCCCGTTGTGTGACGGCCCTGCTGTCCCGCCTGTCGGACAAGCGGACGGTGTGGATCGCGCCGAAGGACGGAGCTGCCGAACGACTGTATGCCCGCCTTGGTTTTGTCCCTGCGGATGAGAGCTGGGCGGAGATACACACATTATAAAGTATTGAATTCAGGAGAGAAATATATGGATACCACATTTTTTCAGGTGAATCCCCGGTTGGCGGATCTGGCCGATAGGGTGGATGCCCAAACGAAGGATGCGTTTGCCCGTATTGAGGAGATTTCTACATACAATCAGCAGAAAGTGCTGTCTGCTTTCATTCGCCATCGGGTGAGCGAGAGCCATTTCGTGCCCACCACCGGATACGGCAACGGCGATCGCGGCCGGGATGCGCTGGACGCTATACTGGCGGATATTATGGGGGCGGAGGATGCACTGATCCGCCACAGCATCGTTTCCGGCACTCATGCAATCGCCATTGCGCTGTATGCCATGCTGCGCCCCGGTGATACGTTGCTGGCGGCTACCGGCGCCCCCTACGATACGTTGGAGCAGGTGATCGGACAAAAGGTGCCCTGCGCCGGTTCGCTGGCGGAATACGGCGTTGCTTACCGGGAGGTGCCGCTCAATGAGCAGAAAGCGCCGGATCTTCCCGGCATTCAGGCGGCGCTGCGGGAGGATCCCACCATAAAGCTGGTGCATATTCAGCGCTCCCGGGGGTATAACACCCGCCCGTCGCTGACCGTGGACGGGATTCGCCGCATCGTGGAGGCGGTGCGGCAGGTGCGGCCGGATGTGACCATCTTTGCCGATAACTGCTACGGCGAGTTTACGGAAAAGCTGGAGCCTACCCAAGTCGGCGTGGATCTGATCGCCGGGTCGCTGATCAAGAATCTCGGCGGCGGGATCGCGCCCAACGGCGGCTATATGTGCGGCACGGCCGCCTGCATCGAGCAGTGCGCCTATCGTATGACCACGCCCGGACTGGGGCGGGAGGTCGGCGCTTCCCTGGGGCATACCCGCAGTCTGTATATGGGGCTGTTCCATGCGCCCCACGTGGTCGGTGAGGCCATGAAAACGGCGGTGTTCGCCTCCGGGCTGTTTCAGGCGCTGGGCTATACGGTCAGCCCCCGTCCGGAGGAATACCGGGGCGATATCATCCAGACGATCCTGCTGCGGGATGAACCGTCGCTGATCGCCTTTTGCCGTGGGATGCAGAAGGGGGCGCCGGTGGATTCCTTTGTGGTGCCGGAGCCGTCTGAGCAGCCGGGTTATGTCAGCAAAGTTATCATGGCGGCCGGCGCGTTCACCAACGGTTCGTCCATCGAGCTGTCGGCGGATGCGCCGCTGCGGGAGCCGTATGCGGCCTATATGCAGGGCGGGTTGAACTACGCCAGTGGTCGCATCGGCGTGCTGCTGGCGGCCCAGTCGATGCTGGAGGAAGGCTGCCTTACGCTGTAATTATGCGGGAGACTGTGGGGAGCCGTGCGGTCTGCATGGCGGCGAATGTCTCCGGCGAAAGGGGGATGCAGCGGTCGATCGACCCGACCGCGAGACGGCGACAGCGGCGCTGCCCGACCTTTTTGCGGTGTTTTTCACTTTTTTTGCAAAAAACACTTGCATTTTGTTAAAGAACGTGCTACAATACCGGATGTGTTTTTGACCGCAGGGATTTTGTGCCCTGTGGGGGTTAATGCCAGGCGAAAGCACGACATTAAAGCGGGCAGTCCTCTACCGACCGTGGCGGTGCGGCAAGAATGTCTGAAATTTTAGGAGGAAAGTCAAGATGGATGCATTGAAGTTGATTGCTGAGGGCAGCATCAAGGAGACCGTTCCTGCGTTCTCCGTGGGTGACACGGTGCGCGTGGACGTAAAGATCCGCGAGGGTGACCGGGAGCGTATCCAGGCCTTTGAGGGCACGGTCATCGCGAAGAAGGGCAGCGGCGTTGCCGAGACCTTTACGGTGCGCCGGGTATCCTACGGTGTGGGCGTGGAGCGTGTGTTCCCGCTGCATAGCCCCAATGTGGCGGCTGTGAAAGTGATCCGCAACGGTAAGGTGCGCCGCAGCAAGCTGTACTATCTGCGCGACCGCGTGGGCAAGGCCTCGAAGGTCAAGGAACTCATCAAATAAGAATGCATTGGCGAAGAGAGGGGCTGTTTACAGTCCCTTTCTTCTTTTCTTCAGGGAAACCGGAGAATGGGAGCGAGTGTATGGACATCTGGGAGCAGCTGTATCAAAAGGCCAAGGGCTGTACCGCCCGGGGGACATGACGCCGTTTATCCATGCCCGTCATGTGGTGTGTGCGCTGGAAAGCGGGAACGGCGACATCTATACGGTTTCTGTGTGGAGAGCCGCAGCGGCGTGCTGAATCTGTGTGCCGAGCGTGTGGCGGCGCTGAATATGCTGGTCAACAGCGGCCAGACCGTCGTCCGGCGGAGGATTGCTTTTCGGGATGCTCTGCGGGACCCTGTCGCGAGTTCTTCATGCAGCTGTCGCCGAAAAACGGCTGCATGGAAATTCTCATGGACTATGAAAAACGGGAGACGGTCACGCCGGCGGAGTTGCTGCCCGCATGGTGGGGCGAGGAGCGGTATCGGCAGACCGACGCCCGGTAAACCGGGCACGGGGCACCGATGTGCCGGAAAATGCGTTTCCCGGAAAATACGTTTTTTCGCAGATTTTTCTTTTCTTTTAGCCGGAGGTGTGCTATACTATCCCGTAAGAGTATCTATACCGAACAGGTACGGAAAAGAGGACACAATGGAGCGTGTGGAGTATTCGGCACAGGAGCAGTCGGAAGGTCGCCTTGTGCGCCGGCTGACCGGAGAGGCCGAAAGCCGCGAAAAACGGTGGCGGCGGACAGTGGCGCCTGCATACGATTGGATCAGCGCAATGATCTCTGCATTGACGGTGCTGGTGCTGATTTTTACCTTTTGGTTCCGCATTGTCGGAGTGGATGGCGAATCCATGGTGCCGTCGCTGAATGACGGCGACCGTTTGATCCTGCTGTCGGCGAGCGGCGGCTGCGTGGCGGGAGATGTGGTGGTGGTGGATCGCTATGTCAAGGAGCCGCTGATCAAGCGAGTGATCGCAGTGGCGGGCGACACCATCAATATATTGCCGGACTATACCGTGACCGTCAACGGCCGGGTGCTGGACGAGCCATATATCACCGGCAGTACGGTGTTGCGGGATTTCTCCGGCCCGGTGACGATCCCGGAGGGATATATTTTTGTCATGGGTGATAACCGGGCGATTTCGCTGGACAGCCGTTCGGTGGAGGTAGGTCTGGTTTCGGTGAAAGATGTGGTCGGCGTAGCAAAGCTGCGTGTCTGGCCGCTGAGTCAGTTTGGCCGGATCACCGACGGTCGGTGATCGGTGGGAGTGAGCGTATGGAACAGAAAGATGCGGCGGCACAGCAGCCCAAATGGCTGGTGAGCGGCTATGAATGGATGTCGGCGCTGGTATCGGCGCTGGTGGCGGTAGCTTTGGTGTTCATGTTCCTGTTTCGGGTGATGAGCGTGGACGGCGTATCCATGACCGATACTTTTCAGAATGGAGATCGGCTGATCATGGTCAGTCGGTTTTATGCCGTTCGGCGGGGTGATGTGGTGGTGATCAACCGCGTCGGCGAACAGCCGCTGATTAAGCGGGTGATCGGGCTGGCGGGGGATGTGCTGGAATTTGACGATGAGACCGGCGTTGTGACCCGCAACGGTGTGGCGCTGGACGAGCCGTATGTGCGGGGCGGATTCACCCCCTCTTTTGACTGTGCGTCGCCCTATACCGTGCCGGAGGGCTGCATCTTTGCCATGGGCGATAACCGGCCGGAATCCAAGGATTGCCGGATGCTGGGCGCTTTTTCCGTCGACGATGTGGCCGGCGTGGTGGTGCTGCGCCTGTGGCCGGGGGATTCCGCCGGCTGGGTGCGGCAGATCGGATATGAGGGAGATTGATATGGCAGGCAATCGAAAAAAGGGAAAGCCGGGCGGCTCCAATAACCGGCAGCGGAAAGCGCCCCGTCCGCAGGCGGAAAACCGCTCTGCGGCCGAGAGTATCCAATGGTTCCCGGGGCATATGGCGCGCACCCGGCGTAAGATACAGGAGAGCCTAAGGCTGGTGGATGCGGTGGTGGAGATCGTGGATGCCCGCATCCCGGACAGCAGCCGCAACCCGGAGCTGGATCGCTGGGTAGGACGCAAGCCCCGGCTGCTGATCTTCAACAAAGCGGATTTGGCGGATAGCGCCGCCACCGCCCGATGGGTGGCATACTATAAGGCGCGCGGAATTCCCGCGGTACCGGTGGACTGTAAGAGCGGTAAGGGGATGCAGGCGTTCATGCCCGCTCTGCGGGAGCTGCTGCGGGACAGTGTGGCCCGCTGGGAAGAAAAGGGAATGCACCGTGCCATCCGGGCGATGATCGTGGGGATACCTAATGTGGGGAAAAGCTCCTTTATTAACCGACTCAATAAAGGCGGCAAGGCGAAGGTAGAGGACCGTCCCGGCGTGACCCGCACCAATCAATGGTTCGTGGTGGAGGGGGCGCAGCTGCTGGATACGCCCGGTGTGCTGTGGCCGAAGTTCGAGGACCATACGGCGGCGCTGCATTTAGCCTTCACCGGGGCCATCCGGGATCAGGTACTGGATCTGGAGGAGATGGCCTGCGAGCTGCTGAAAATTCTGGCGCAGCACTACCCGACACAGCTGACCGAGCGGTATAAGCTGGAGGGAGCGCTGCCGGAGGATGCCTACGAGCTGTTGCAGTGTATCGCTCGGAAACGGGGGATGCTGGTGTCCGGCGGCGAGGTGAATACCGAGCGGGCGGCCATCATGCTGCTGGACGAATATCGGGGCGGCAAGATCGGGCGCATGACCTTAGAGGAACCGCCGGGAGGTGTGACTCATGACGAATGAGGAATTTGATGCCGCGGTGCGGGCGAGCCATCCGGCATTCTGCGGAGTGGATGAGGCCGGACGGGGGCCGTTGGCCGGTCCGGTATATGCGGCGGCGGTGATTCTGGATCCGGACCGCTCCATTGCCGGGATCAACGATTCCAAGAAACTCAGCGAGAAGAAACGGGAAGCGCTGTTCGACACCATTTGCGCCGAGGCGGTCGCTTTCAGCGTGGCGTCCGCCACCGTGGAAGAAATCGAAGAATACAATATTCTGCAGGCGACGTATCTGGCCATGTGCCGGGCGGTCGCCGGGCTGGGCGACCGGGTGCGGTATGCTCTTATTGACGGCAACCGGCTGCCGCCGCAGCTGCCGGTTCCCGGAGAGTACGTCGTCAAGGGAGATGCCTTGTCAGCGTCCATCGGCGCGGCATCCATTCTGGCAAAGGTCTCCCGGGATCGGGTCATGCGGGAGATGGACGCCCTGTACCCCGGCTATGGCTTTGCGGTGCATAAGGGCTACGGCACGGCCGCCCATACCGCCGCTCTGCGGGAGTTGGGCCCCTGTCCCATTCATCGCCGCAGTTTCCTGACAAAGATACTGGGGGAGAGTCGCTGATGGCGGCGCCGTCCAAGGGAGCCGCCGGAGAGGTGCTGGCGGCCCGGTATCTGCGGGATCACGGCTATCGGATCCTAGCCTCCAATTATCGCTGTCGTCTGGGCGAGGTGGACATAATTGCGCAGGATGGGCCGTATATTGCCTTTGTGGAGGTGAAGACCCGCCGTTCGGATGGGATGTATGCGCCGAAGGAGGCTGTCACAGCTGCCAAGCAGAAGCGGCTTATCCGCACGGCAGCGTTGTATCTGATGAATGAGTCCGTGGAAGGACAGCCCCGGTTTGATGTGATGGAGGTGGTCACCGATCCGCAGGATCCTCTGCGGGCGCTGCACATCCGGCACATTTCCGGTGCTTTCGAGGCGGGGAACTTGGATGCGGCTTTTTGATCTACATTGCGACACCCTGGGACTGGGGTATTATGCCGGCGAGGGCATCGGCCGGAATTCCGGCTGTGTCAGTTTGGCGGAGGGAGACGGGCTGGAGCGTTGGGTCCAGACCTTTGCGGCATTCATCCCGGAGGACGCCGCCGATCCGGCGGCCGTCTGTTTTGGCCTGCTGGATACGGCGGAACGCTGGGAGCGGGAGAGCCCGACGGAGTTTTCCGTGCTGCGGCACGGGCTTCCGGTCGAGGCGGCGGCGATCTGCGAGGCGATCCTGTCGGTGGAAAACGGCGGAATGCTGGCGGATACGCCCGATGCGGTTGACCGGCTGGCGGATCACGGTGTGCAGGTTCTGTCTTTGACGTGGAACGGGGACAACGACTGGGCGTCCGGCTGCATGGGGGAAGCGGATCGGGGACTGACCGACCGGGGACGGGCGGCGCTGCGGCGCATGGATACGCGGCGGATTCTGCCGGACGTATCCCATCTCAATGAGCGCGGCTTCTGGGAACTGCTGGAGCAGACCGATCAGCCGGTTCTGGCTACCCATTCCGATGCCGCCGCGGTCTGCCCACACCGGAGGAATCTCACCGATGATCAGTTCCGGGCGATCGTCCGGACCGGCGGTCTGGTAGGGCTGAATCTGTACGCCCCTCATCTCGGCTGTGGAGAGGGAGAGGACCTGACGGCGGCTTTCGCGGCGCACTGGCGGCATTTTCTGGAGCTGGGCGGCGAGGGGACGGTTTGCCTCGGCAGTGATTTTGACGGGATGCCCCGACCTTCTGTCGGCGGCGTGTCCGGGTTGCCACAACTATATGAGCGTCTGCGGGGGATGGGGTTCGACCGGCCGCTGCTGGACGGGTTATTCTTTGAGAATGCCCGGCGATTCTTTACCACCCGGCAAGCAGAAACCTCGGATAAAACAACCGGGATACAACCGCCTTCCGGATGAACGGCGTATGTGTTGTTTTTGAAAGTGTTTTTAGGTCGGGCGATTCATCACTGGCGCGGTTTGCCGTGAGTTTCTGATTTGAACGAGACGGTTTTCCGCGATGAGATCCGCGGAACGCAACAAGGTTGCCGTATTGTGGGCGATGACCTTGAATTGATAAATTAACCGAACGGGAGAGGATTCGTTTTCGGAACGGCCGTATCCCGATGGCTGTGTCTATGAGAAAAGAGGTAAGACTATGCAGTATTCAAGCACCAGAGATCATCAGATCCGTGTATCGGCCGCGCAGGCCATCGCCCGGGGCATCTCTCCGGAGGGCGGCCTGTTCGTGCCGACGGAGCTACCAACCGTGGATGCGGCGTTCCTGCAGGAACTGCTGCCCCTGTCCTATGCCGAGCGGGCGAAGCGGATCCTGCCGCTGTTTCTGACGGAGTTTTCCGCTGAGGAAATCGCCGCCTGCGCCGACAGCGCATACGGTACTCAATTCGACACACCGGCCATCGCTCCTCTGCATTCGCTGGACGACGGGGTGCATATGCTGGAGCTGTGGCACGGTCCCACCTGTGCCTTTAAGGATATGGCGCTGCAAATCCTGCCGCATTTCATGCGCACGGCGGTGCAAAAGACGACGCCCGGCGAACAGATCGTCATTCTGGTGGCCACCTCCGGCGATACCGGCAAGGCGGCGCTGGAGGGTTTCCGGGACGTGCCGGGTACGAAGATTCTGGTGTTCTATCCCAGCGAGGGCGTCAGCGAGATGCAGCGTCTCCAGATGGTGACGCAGGAGGGCGCCAATGTCGGCGTATGCGCGCTGCGGGGCAATTTTGACGACGCACAGACCGGCGTAAAGGCGCTGTTCACCGACCCGGATATGATCGGTGCGCTGGAGCGGCACGGAATGCGCTTCTCCAGTGCGAATTCCATCAATTGGGGACGGCTGCTGCCCCAGATCGTCTATTATTTCTCCGCCTACTGCGATATGGTGCGGTCCGGTGCCGTTGCCTTGGGACAGCCCATCAATGTGGTGGTGCCGACGGGGAATTTCGGCAATATTCTGGCAGCCTACTACGCCGGGCGCATGGGCGTGCCGCTGCATAAGCTGGTGTGCGCCTCCAATGCTAACCGGGTGCTGACCGATTTCTTTGAGACCGGTGTGTACGATTGCAACCGTCCGTTTTACACCACCACCTCGCCGTCCATGGATATTCTGGTATCCTCTAATCTGGAGCGGCTGCTGTATCACCTGTCCGGTGAGGATTGCGGGGCGCTGCGGGAATGGATGACCGGCCTGAAAACTGAGCGCCGCTATGCGGTGCCCGCCGCCGTCCGGGAGCAGCTGGATGCCCGATTTGCTGCGGGCAGCGCTACGGATGCGCAGGTGGCGGAGACCATCCGCCGCGTGTTCGAGGAAAAGCACTATCTCTGCGATACCCATACGGCGGTGGCAGTGCGGGTGTATGAGGAATACCGCGCCCGCACCGGCGACACCGTGCCGACGGTGATCGCCTCCACCGCCAGCCCCTATAAATTTGCGCCGGCGATCCTGTCGGCGCTGGGGGAGAAGGTGGCTCAGCGACCGTATGATCTGCTGACGGCGCTGCATGAGCGCACCGGTGTGCCGGTGCCGCAGCCGCTGGAGACGCTGCGGAATAAGACGGTGCGCTTCACGGATACTTGCGCCGGAGATACGGCGGGTATGCGGCAGACCGTGTGCCGGATGCTGGGATTGGAATAGCATGATAACAACGATGGAACAGGGGGTGCCGCCGTGGCACTGTATGCCATAGGGGACACCCATCTGTCCCTGTCTGTGAATAAACCCATGACGGTGTTTTCCGGCTGGGACAACTATGTGGAGCGGCTGGAGACCAATTGGCGGGCGCTGGTCACTCCGGCGGATACCGTGGTGATCCCGGGCGATGTGTCCTGGGGGATGTGTCTGGAGCAGGCCAGAGCGGATTTTGCTTTTTTGCACAGTCTGCCGGGGCGAAAGCTGTTGCTCAAGGGCAACCATGATTATTGGTGGTGTACCCGCCGCAAAATGGACACCTTTCTGACCGAAAACGGCTTTGATACCCTACGCTTCGTGCACAACGATGCGGTGGCAGTGGACGGTCGGGTGGCAGTCTGCGGCACCCGCGGCTGGTTCTTTGATGCGGAGCAGGATGCCGACCGCAAGGTGCTGCTGCGGGAGGCCGGTCGACTGGAGACATCCATACGGGCAGCGAAGGAAACCGGACTGGAGCCGGTGGTGTTTTTGCACTATCCGCCGCTTTCCGGGCAGCAGCGCTGCCCGGAAATTCTGGAGGTCCTGCGGCGCGAGGGGATTCGCCGCTGCTACTACGGCCATGTGCACAGCGCCGGTATTCGGCTGGCATTCAACGGCGAGGATGCGGGGATTGCTTATCGGCTGGTTTCGGCGGACGCATTGCATTTTACGCCGCTGTTTATTCCGGAATGATTCCGGACGGGTGCGGTGGGCGTTGTTAAAATGTGAATTTTCTGTGTATTCGCCGATTTTTTCAAAAAAACAGTAGCCAAAACGTTACGGATGTGGTATACTATCGACCGGTGTCTGCCTGGGCGGACAAAAATATGAAGAAAATTGCACCCTGTGGGTGCGTTCAGGAGGAAAAGAACATGAGTCTGAAAAATGCTGAAAAAAAGGAAAACAGCCGCGTTGAGCTGGAAATCGAGGTGGATGCGGCGGCGTTTGAGGCTGCGGTGCAGCGCGCGTACAAAAAGGATGTTCAGAAGATGAACATTCCCGGTTTCCGTAAGGGTAAAGCCCCCCGGGCGTTGCTGGAGAGGGAATTCGGCTCCGGCGTGTTCTACGAGACGGCCATGAATGGCGTGTACCCCGGCGCTCTGGATGCGGCCATTAAAGAGTCCGGCTATACCTATGTAGAGGATAAGATCGATCTGGATGTGGTGTCTGTCGGCCCGGAGGGGCTGGTGTTCAAGGCTACCATCACCGTGAAGCCGGAAGTGACCGTGGACGGCTATAAGGGACTGAAGGCTACGAAGAAGGTGGCTTCCGTGACCGATGAGGACATTGACGAGGATCTGAAGCGCCTGCAGGAGCGCAATGCCCGGATGGTGTCGGTGGAGGATCGTGCCGCTGAGATGGGCGATACCGTGACGCTGGATTTTGAAGGCTTCGTGGACGGCGTAGCGTTTGATGGCGGCAAGGGCGAGAACCATGCGCTGGAGCTTGGCTCCGGCAACTTCATCCCCGGCTTCGAGGAGCAGCTGGTGGGCGCGAAGGTGGACGACGAGCCGGAGGTCAAGGTGACATTCCCGGAGGATTATCACGCCAAGGAGCTGGCCGGGAAAGAAGCGGTGTTCAAATGCCGCATTGATAAGATCGAGAAGAAAGAGCTTCCGGCCATCGACGACGAGTTGATCAAGGATGGCACCGACTTTGAGCCGCTGGAGGACTACAAGGCGGATGTCCGTAAGCGTCTGGAGGAGCAGCGGACGAAGGTGGCCGATCAGGCGGTCGAAGAGCAGCTGGTGGACGGTCTGCTCGGATGCCTGACTGCGGATATTCCGGCGGCCATGTTCGAGAATGCCATCGACGACGAGATCCGCGGCCAGTCCTATCGGATGCAGTCCATGGGCATCAGCATGGAGATGTATCTCCAGTATACCGGCATGGATCAGGCGGCGTTCCGCGAGAGTCTCCGGGAGCGCGCCGAAAAACAGGTGAAGGTGCGTCTGGCTCTGGAGGGCGTGGCAAAGGCGGAGAGCATTGAGGCGTCGGCCGAGGATGTTGAGGCTGAGTATGCCCGGTGCGCCGAGCAGTATCAGGTGGATGTGGACACTGTGAAGAAGTCCATCCCCGAGTCGGCTATCAAGGAAGATCTGGCCGTGTCCAAGGCAATGGATTTCGTCAAGGAAAACGCCGTGGTGACGGAAGAATAATCCTTTGTTTGAAGTACGTATCATCCGCCCATACTTTCGGTATGGGCGGATGGCGTCTTATCCCGGATCGGATATAAAGATTTGACAGGAGGGCTTTTGTATGAGTAGTCTTGTGCCGTATGTGGTTGAGCAGACCAGCCGTGGCGAACGGAGCTACGACATTTTTTCCCGGTTGCTGAATGACCGGATCATCATGCTGTCGGATGAGGTCAACGATGCGACCGCATCTCTGGTGGTGGCGCAGCTGCTGTATCTGGAGGGGGATGATCCGGATAAGGATATTCAATTGTATATCAACAGCCCCGGCGGCTCCATAACTGCGGGTATGGCAATTTATGACACCATGCAGTATATCAAGTGCGACGTATCCACCATCTGCATCGGACTGGCGGCCAGCATGGGCAGCTTCCTGCTGGCGGCCGGCGCCAAAGGAAAGCGGTTGGCTCTGCCGAACAGTGAGATTATGATTCACCAGCCTTTGGGCGGCGCTAAGGGACAGGCGGCGGATATTAAAATTCAGGCGGATCATATCGTGTATATCCGCAACCGTATGAACCGGATGCTGTCCGAGATGACCGGTCAGCCGCTGGAGGTCATCGAGCGGGATACCGACCGGGATAACTGGATGAGCGCCGACGACGCCGTGCGGTACGGTTTGGTGGATAAGGTAGTGGAGCGGCGGGCATGACCCCCGCTTATGGAGGTGACGGAATTTGCCGAATAATGAGGAACACCGCGGCGAGGTGCGCTGCTCCTTCTGCGGAAAGCGCCAAGGGGAAGTGGAGCGCTTGATCGCCGGTCCCGGCGTGTTTATATGTGACGAGTGCATTGACCTGTGCGAGTCGTTGCTGGATGAGGAGCGCCCGGCGGCGGAACGGCGGGGAAAACCGGCCGACAAAGCCGCAAAGCCGGAGATCCCTGAAAAGCTGCCCACGCCGCGGGAAATCAAAGAAAAACTGGATGAATACGTGATCGGACAGGACGAGGCGAAGGTGGCTCTTTCGGTCGCGGTTTATAACCACTATAAGCGCATTTACTACAGTGGCGATACCGATACGGAACTGGGCAAGAGCAATGTGCTGCTGCTGGGGCCCACCGGTGTGGGTAAAACCGCGCTGGCGCAGACACTGGCGCGGGCGCTGGATGTGCCCTTTGCCATTGCGGACGCGACGACCCTGACCGAGGCCGGTTACGTGGGCGAGGATGTGGAGAATATTCTGCTGCGTCTGATCCAGGCGGCGGATTTCGATGTGGAAAAGGCCCAGCGGGGCATCATCTATGTGGATGAAATCGACAAGATTTCCCGCCGCAGCGAGAATCCCTCCATCACCCGGGATGTCAGCGGCGAGGGCGTGCAGCAGGCGCTGCTGAAAATTCTGGAGGGGACCGTAGCCAATGTACCGCCGGGCGGCGGACGCAAGCACCCCCAGCAGGAGTTTATCCAGATCGACACCACGAACATTCTGTTCATTCTGGGCGGCGCTTTCGACGGCATCACCAAAACCATTGAGAAACGGGTCAGCTCCGGTTCGCTGGGCTTCGGCAACGAGGTCAAATCGAAGAAATCCGGACAGGACAGCGCGCTGCTGCGGCAGATCGTACCGCAGGATCTGGTCAAATACGGCTTGATTCCCGAATTGGTGGGACGGATGCCGGTGATCACCACATTGCAGGCGTTGGATGCAGACGCATTGGTGCGAATTCTGACAGAGCCGAAGAACGCGATATTAAAGCAGTATACGGAGCTGTTCCGGCTGGACGGCGTTCAGCTGGAATTCACCGACGACGCTCTGCGGGCGGTGGCGGAGCTGACGCTTAAGCGGGAGACCGGCGCCCGAGGGTTGCGCAGCGTCATGGAGGGTCTGCTGACGCAGCTTATGTTCGATGTGCCCTCCGACCCCACGGTGGAAAAGGTGGTTATCACCTCCGCCTGTGTGAACGACGGCGCCAAGCCGGAAATTGTCTATAATCCCGATCGGCGGGGTGTCGGTCTGCGGAGCGGCTCCCGGGCGAAAGCACCGGTGCGGCGCAAGGCGCTGGGCTGATCCGGCGGTATTTGCATTTCCGGATACAATCGCTTTTCTGCCGTCGGCGGTTGGTTACAGATTTGTTATATAACAGACATGTAACAATTATTGACATCCTGTTGACGGATTTGGTACACTGAATCCATCTTAATCAGGAGGTTGATTCTGATGAAGCGAAAAATCGGTGCAGTTTTGCTGTGTGTTCTGTTTTGCCTGTGCTGTGCTGCCTGTGGCGGCAAGGTGGATGGTGCGAAAACCCGTGAGGTTGCCTCGGATATCTATTCGCAGGCGGAGATTACAGCTGCCATCCATGTGATTCGGCGGGAATTCAGGCGTGATTGGGACGGATGCACACTGAAGGAAATCTATTATGCCGGGGACGAGGAAAGTAAAAACAGCCAAAGCTGGGCGAATCAGCACGATGCCGATGAGGCAATTATGCTTATGTCTTCTTTTGATGTGGATTCCTCCGGCCCGGAACAGGGACTGAATCCCAATTGTACCTACACGGAGTGGCACTGGATATTGGTTAGGACTGCCGGCGGTCGTTGGCGGCACGTTGGTCATGGGTATTAAAATAAACCGTTAAACAGTTTGCACCCTGCACGCAAACGCCTGTGTGCAGGGTGTTTGGGCTTTTCTGAAACAGAGGTGATATATATGGCGCAAATCAACGCAGAGACGACCTATGAAACGTTGCCGTTGCTGGTGCTGCGGGGGATGGTCAGTTTCCCGGAGACGGTAATGCACTTTGATGTGGGGCGGCTGAAATCCATTGCCGCCCTGAATGAGGCGATGAAAAAGGATCAGCGGGTCTTTTTGGTGGCACAGAAGGATCTGGAAAAGGACGATCCGCAGCCGGAGGATATGTACTCCGTGGGTGTGGTGGCGCATATTCAGCAGATTTTGAAGTTGCCCCACGATACCTTCCGCGTGGTGGTGGAGGGCGAGATTCGTGCCCGCGTTGCGGAAATCGTGCAGAACGTACCGTATTATGTGGCGGTGGTGCAGGAGCGTCCGGAGCGTCCGGTTTCTTCGACGTTGGAGCAGGAGGCTTATCTGCGCCAGTGTCGGGAGATGTTTGAACGGTATGCCGAGCTGGCGCCCAAAATGGCACCGGATGTGCTGATGAGCGTGGCGACCGAGGAACGGCTCGGATACCTGTGCGATTATATTGCCGCCAATCTGGCGATGCCGCCGGAAAACAAGCAGAAGATACTCGATCAGCTGTCGGTGGCGGCGCGGGCGGATGCTCTGCTGCGGACGTTGGATAGAGAGTGCCAGCTTCTGGAGCTGGAAAAGAAAATTGAGTCCAAGGTGCAGGAGCAGATGGACGATAACCAGCGGGATTATTATTTGCGGGAGCAGATTCGCGCCATCTCCGAGGAGCTGGGAGAGGCAGATGATCCGCTGGAGGAATCGGAGGAATATCTGAAGCGCATCGAGGCGCTGGAGCTGCCGGACGAGATTGCCGAGCCCCTCCGAAAGGAATGCTCCAAGCTGGGGAAAATGCCTCCCGGTTCCCATGAGGCCACGGTGGTGCGTACCTATCTGGACACCTGTCTGGAGCTGCCCTGGCACACGATGACGGAGGACAGGCTGAATCTTGTCCACGCCCGCCGGGTGCTGGACAGGGATCACGACGGTCTGGATAAGGTGAAGGATCGCATCGTGGAAGCACTGGCGGTTCGGCAGCTCTCCAGCGAGATGAAAGGGCAGGTGCTTTGCCTGGTCGGCCCTCCCGGTGTGGGTAAAACCTCCATCGCCCGTAGCATTGCCGAGGCGATGGGGCGCAAATATGTGCGGGTCTCTTTGGGCGGCGTGCGGGATGAATCCGAGATCCGCGGGCACCGCCGCACCTATGTCGGATCCATGCCCGGCCGCATCATGGCGGCCGTGAAACAGGCCGGCACCCGCAATCCGCTGATATTGCTGGATGAGATCGACAAGATGGGCAATGATTTCCGTGGGGATCCGGCCTCGGCCATGCTGGAGGTGCTGGATACGGAGCAGAATTCCGCTTTCCGGGATCATTATATTGACCTGCCCTTCGATCTGTCCGAGGTGTTGTTTATCACCACGGCCAATGATGCCTCCGCGATCCCCGGTCCGTTGTATGACCGGATGGATGTGATCGAGTTGCCCAGCTATACGGAGGAGGAAAAGCTGTCCATCGCCCGGCACCATCTGACCAAAAAGCAGATAAAAAAGCACGGATTGACCGTAAAGCAATTACGCTTTACGGAGAAAGCGCTGCGTCTGCTCATCGAGGGATACACCTCCGAAGCGGGCGTACGGAACCTGGAGCGGCAGATCGCCGCGATGTGCCGGAAGGTCGCAAAGCAGGTAGTGGAGAATCCGGATACCCGTGTATCGGTGGTGCCGGCGCTGGTGGAGGAGCTGCTGGGCCCCCGGAAGTATAAGCCGGAGCCGGAGGAGCATGAGGCTCAGGTGGGGGTGGTCAACGGGCTGGCATGGACGGCCGTAGGCGGCACCACTCTGCCGGTGGAGGTGGCGGTGCTGGAAGGTACCGGCAAGATCGAACTGACCGGCAATCTGGGGGATGTGATGAAAGAATCGGCGCATATCGCCGTCAGCTATGTCCGTTCCCGTGCCAGAGATTGGCACATAGATACCGATTTTTACAAGACGAAGGATATACACATCCACGTGCCGGAGGGCGCGGTGCCCAAGGACGGTCCCTCGGCGGGTGTGACTATGACCACCGCCATTGTGTCGGCGCTGACCGGCATCCCGGTGAAAGGGGATGTGGCCATGACCGGCGAGATCTCTCTTCGGGGTCGGGTGTTGCCCATCGGCGGGTTGCGGGAGAAGTCCATGGCGGCGTATACTCATCATCTGTCCACCGTGATTATTCCGGAGGATAACCGGTCGGATCTGTATGAGGTGGATGCGGCGGTGAAGGCGCACACCCGGTTTATCCCGGCCAAATATCTGGACACGGTGCTGCAAAACGCGCTGGTGTCCGATCCGGCAGCATCGACGCCGTGATGCGATAACACCATGGGAAGTGGGTGAACGCCATGCGTTTTGACCGAGCGGAATTTGAATATGCGGCGGGTCTGGCGGAGCAGCTGCATCCGGCGGATTTGCCGGAGGTGGCTTTTTCCGGCCGTTCCAATGTGGGAAAATCCTCTCTCATCAATAAGCTGCTGAACCGTAAAGGGCTGGCGCGTACCAGCGCCACCCCGGGAAAAACCGCCACCGTCAATTTCTATAAGCTGGAATCGGCGCGGCTGGCAGATCTGCCGGGGTACGGCTATGCGAAGGTATCCGGCAGCGAAAAGCGCCGCTGGACGGAGCTGATCGGCGGGTATTTTCAGGATGACCGGGATCTGCGGCTGGTGCTTCAGCTGCTGGACGCCCGGCACACACCCAGCCGGGACGATTATCAGATGCTGGAATATATGGTGGAGCACGAGATCCCCTTTGTAGCGGTGCTGACGAAGATGGATAAGTTCAATCAGACCCAGAGGCGACAGCGGTTGGAAGCGTTTGCGCAGGAACTGAGCGCCTACGAGGGGGTCACGCTGATCCCGTTCTCCGCCGTGACCGGCGAAGGCGTGGAGGCGCTGCGAGATGTTTTGTCCGACGTATGTGAATAAATGAAATACGCAATCGGATCGGAGGCCGTCAAAAGGGATTCCTTTTGACGGCCTCCTTGCATATTCGGCGCTCAAACGGTCAAACTAACCCAAAACAATAAGTGAGGGATCCGTATGAGCATTTCCGAAAAGGAATACGACCGCATGAGCAAAAAAGCCTCTCCCGGCTCGCCGGTGGGAAAGGACTGCCTGAAAGCGTTTCTGATCGGCGGGCTGATTTGTACCGTTGGCGAGGTGATCTTTCAGCTGGTACAGGGGAGCGTGGGGGAGAAAACCGCTCGACTGATTGTGTCGGTGGTGCTGATCGGAGTGACGGTGATTCTGACGGGCTTGCAGGTGTTCGATAATATCGCCAAGCACGCCGGCGCCGGTACGTTGGTCCCCATCACCGGCTTTGCCAATTCGGTGGTGGCTCCGGCGATTGAATTCAAGGCGGAAGGATTCGTGCTGGGGCTGGGAGCAAAAATGTTCATCATCGCCGGTCCTGTGCTGGTGTACGGCATCACGGCCAGCGCGGTGTACGGACTGATCCTGTACCTGTTTTCTCTGATCGGGTGAAAGGGGGACGAAGCTATGCCGGAACGCAAGGGACTCTACACCGTTACGCTTTCCAACCGTCCGACGGTTTTAGGCCGGGCTGCCGTGGTCGGAAAGAAAGAGGGCGAAGGCCCGCTGGGACATGAAGTTGATGTGGTGTTTGCGGATGCACGATTGGGGGAAAAGACCTGGGAAAAGGCCGAAAGCGCGCTGCAAAAGCAGGCGCTGACCCGGGCGCTGGATCGGGCGGGCCTGTCGCCAAGCCAGCTACAATATCTGTTCGCCGGGGATCTGCTCAATCAGAATATTGCCTCCACCTTCGGGCTGCGGGATATGAATGTGCCGCTGATCGGTCAGTTCGGTGCCTGTTCTACCATGGGGCAGACCATGGCGATGGCGGCTGTTTTTGTGGACAGCGGCGCGGCGGATTTGTGCGCGGCGGTGACGTCGTCCCATTTCTGCACGGCAGAGCGGCAATTCCGTTACCCGCTGGAGTATGGCGGCCAGCGTCCCCCCACCAGCCAGTGGACGGCCACCGCAGCAGGTGCGGTGATTGTGGGGCGCGCCGGAAAGGGTGTGCGCATTGACGAGGTGACGATCGGTCGGGTGCAGGATCTGGGCGTCACCGACGCCAACAACATGGGCAGTGCTATGGCGCCTGCCGCTGCCGATACGTTGGAACGCTTTTTCACCGATACCGGGACGCGGCCGGAGGATTATGCCCAGATCGTGACCGGTGATCTGGGACAGGTGGGCAGCGACCTTTGTCGGGAGCTGATGGCGAAAAAGGGATTGCCGCTGGGGGATAATTACACCGATTGCGGATTGCTGCTGTTTGACCGCCAAACGCAGGATGTCCATGCCGGCGGCTCCGGCTGCGGCTGTTCGGCCAGCGTGCTGTGCGGGCATTTTCTGCCGATGCTGGAGCGGGGAGAACTGTCGGAACTGCTGTTCTGCCCGACGGGCGCACTGATGTCGCCCACCTCCTCTCAGCAGGGTGAGAGCATCCCCGGTATCTGCCATGCGCTGCTGCTTACCGGGGCAACGGCGACCCTGCGGACATGACGGCAAGAGCCAACGGGGTATTTCGTCTGGGTAAAACGCTCGGAGCAAGGGCGTCCCGGAAACGGCGCGGTGACCCGTATTTTTCCGCACCGCGCCGATCCCGGTCGCAGAATACGGGTGTATCCTGGGAGGACGACAGGATCGCTGACCCTGGGGGGTACCCGCAAGTGCGAAAAGGATCGGATGACTTTGTTTATGGTATCCAAAAACCGAGATGTTCGTTGTGCTTTCTGACAAAAATCCGGTTGAAGTTCGCTGCGCTCGACGGATGCAGGCCACGGAAATCAATTTTCCAAGACCGCACACAAAAGATCAAGTTCCAGCAGGCAATCCGGCAGTAATCGGAAGCCGGCGTAACGCCGATTTCACAGATTTGCGCACTAATAATGTGCCGTGGGCTATCCGTGCTTTTCTTGCCGACAGTAGAACGAATCGTCTTGCCGTCCGGTGAAACGGTTGTTCCTTTTCTATTCTCCGGCATGAATTGCGAAGCCCATTTCATCATACATTCGTTCAATGTGTCAGGCTTTACCATTTTCAAGAGCGTCAACAGCCAAAAGCAGCACGGAATATGCGCAATTTGGAATTTCTCCTTCAAACATTCCTTCACTCGCGCATTTCCGCCCAATGACGGATCCGGCTCACGTTCCTGAACCCGCACAGGCTGCCCGGCAGCACGATTCCGATGGCTTCCGCGATGCTGCAAAAGTACCCATTGTACTCCTCGGTCGTCTCGACTTCCTCAAAGAAGTCGATGAGTGTTGTTCTGTCCATGCCTACAGTATACCACTTTTTCCGTGATTTGAAAGTTGATTTCCGTAATCCAACTTTGCCAGGGGTAGGTGCTTGCTGTTTATATTCTGTGGTTATACTTTACTCAAAAGGTTATCGTTCTCAAAATAATCAATTTTCATGGCAGAACGAACGGCGCTCAAGGTCTTTGCGGCGGTCTTCTCTGCTTTTTCGCTGCCTGCACGGAGAATTTCATAGACCTCCGGGAGCCGCTGCTCCCACGCTTTCCGCCGTTCCCGGATGGGACGCAGCTCCGTCTGCATGACATTGTTCAGGAAACGCTTGACCGTCACATCACCAAGCCCGCCACGCTGATAATGCGCCTTCAACTCGTCCAGGCTCTGATAGTCCGGCAGGAACTCCGCAAAATGCTCCGGGCGGCAGAAGGCATCCAGATAGATAAAGACCGGATTTCCTTCCGTATGACCGGGATCATCTTTTCGCAGATGCGTGGGGTCTGTGAACATGGACATGATCTTTGTCTTGATCTCCTCCGGCTCGTCGGAGAGATAAATGCAGTTGCCCAGCGATTTGCTCATTTTGGCTTTGCCATCCGTTCCAGGCAGACGCAGACAAGCATGATTGGAGGGAAGAATAATCTCCGGCTCGGTCAGCGTTTCGCCATAAACCTCGTTGAATTTCCGCACGATCTCCCGTGTCTGTTCCAGCATTGGCTCCTGATCCTCTCCGGCGGGAACAGCGGTTGCCTGAAATGCCGTAATGTCCGCCGCCTGACTGATGGGATAGCAGAAAAAGCCCACCGGGATACTGGCCTCAAAATTACGCTGCCTGATCTCCGCTTTGACCGTCGGATTGCGCTGGACGCGGGACACCGTGACAAGATTCATGTAGTAAAAGGTCAGTTCCGTGAGTTCTGGAACCATGGACTGAACGAAAATACAGCTTTTTTCCGGGTCAATGCCGCAGGCGAGATAGTCCAATGCAACCTGCATGATATTCTGTCGAACCTTCTCCGGATGCTCTGCATTGTCGGTCAGCGCCTGCGCGTCGGCAATCATAATGTAAATTTCATCGTATTTACCGGAATTTTGCAGCCGTACACGCTCTTTGAGCGAGCCTACATAATGCCCGACATGAAGCCGCCCCGTGGGACGGTCGCCTGTTAGAATAATCTGTTTCATAACCAAACTCCTATTCGATGATATTGTCCAAGCCCCTCTGCCAGTTCCCATCCCATTCGACACTGGCTGAGATCACAAGCGCCGTCAAGCCATGCAGCAGCGCCCACAGGCGAATCAGATGGGTCAGAATATTCTCCTGCGTCCAGCTCTTTGCTGCTCCATAGGCGCTGTATGCTTTGCGGAACAGCTCAAGGAGGTAGGTGATTTCTCTCTGTCTCTCCAATAGAAAAAGGAGCTTCACCTCGGAATTACAGTAGCGAAAGCCATAACAGGTTGGGTGCCGCTGATAAATCGAGATATAAGCTGCCGCAGTGCAGCACCGGAAGAAATCTCGATTGCTCCTATGGCGGTATCGAGCTGCTCCCCGTCGCAAGCTCTCGACAAGAGGCAATCAACTGCTCCCTGTTTTCAAAATGGCGGTAGACCGCATTGTGACTGACTCTGCAGATCGTAGAAATGTTTCGTAGCGAAAGCCGTTCCGGAGATGATGGGGTGTTTGTTTCAATTAGAACGTGCTTCAGATTGCTGTGATGATATTTTTCTTTTATAAAAGCACATCATTTATTATACTCATAAATGTTGCCGCTGTCAACATTAGGGCGCTTAAACACGTCTTGCGACGTGCAGCGTTACAATTGATGTGAGAGCAAAGGGTATTGAAAAAGGCGATTGCGTTCGTCAGAATAGAGTCACCGCAACCAACCCTACCGAAAGGGCCGATCGCCATGGATAGTGCAGCACAGAAAAACAACAAGCGGTATTCGCCCCACATGGTGAGTACAAAGGAAGGCGCCCTGAAGCTGTCCGCCAGACAAAGAATATGGACTTTGTGCTGCGCGCGCTCCTCTGCTTTGGTTATGCACCGGATATGATCCGGACGGACAATGGCGGAAAATTTATCCACACGCAAAAGACAAGGCGCATTCATCCTTTGGAGGTTCTTTGCAACAGCCTTCACATTGTCCGCAAGACGATACGTCCGAAAGCGCCTTGGCATAACGGCAAGGCGGAACGCAGCCGCAGGAATGACCGGGAGCGGTTCTATACCCATTTGGAGTTCTGTTCTTACGAAGCTCTGCAGCTTCAAATAAAGCGGCACTTACGGCGCTCCAACCGGATCCCGATGCCTGTCCTTGGCCGGCAATCCCCGGTTCAGAAGCGGCAGGAGCCGGAAGCCGCCCGGTTTTGCCGGCTCCGGTCGGGCTTCGCCCTCCCTCAGCAAAACCACTCTTCTAAACCTGTAACTCTTTCATTTTTTCGGTCTCACATCATTGACAAAAGAACACACGAAAAATCGCCTTTTTCGACAGAGGGTCTTTACAAATACGGAGTTTTCGTGTACAATAACACTTTAGACATCGGTTTGATCGGGCGAACCGAAAGGAGTGCCGACGGTACGGGATCGGGAGGCTTCCCGCTCTGTATGCCTGCGGTCGCCCCGGATGCTTTGTCAGGAGAAAGGAGCTTCACGATGAGCGGAAAGAAACCGGATACCGTTAAACAGACCGGCGGCACGAACGAGCAGCCGGAGATATTTGGCCGCTCCCGTTCCCGTGAGGAAATTCGGGCAGAGATCAAGGCGCAAAAAGCGCAGGAGCGCCTGGAATTGAAGCAACAGCTTAAGGCGGAGCGGGAACGTCGCCGTGCCGGCGGGGATTCCGTTCAGGCGCGTCGGGATCGCTGGGTGACCGTGGGCGTGCTGGGGCTGATTCTGGTGGTGTGTGGCGGGCTGCTGGCCTGGCAGATCGGCTCGGATATGAAAGATGAACAGTACGAAAAAAGCGAGACCAACACGGCGGAATTTCTGGATGAGAGCGCCCAGCCGGAATTGTCCGAGGATGGGTTGACCGCCACGGTGAACCGGGTGTATTATACCAAGGGCGGATTCCTATGCGTGCAGATGACGCTGGGCAATGGATTGGATAAGCCCCAGCATATGTCCTCATTGGAGGTAAAGCTGTCCAATACCGAATCCGGGGCGCAGATCGCCAGCGGCTATACCGCGAAGATCAGTGACAAGTATGTTGTGCCGGAACAGGGGTATAATACTTATACTTTTTATATATCGCCGGAGTATGTATCCATCAAGGATGACCCGCTGGATGGGATCACCTATGAGATTACCTGCAAAGGGTATGTGGAGGGGAAATCCTCCGACACCTCCGGAAACTAATCAAACGGGAAAGGAACCTGCGTATGCTGGAACTGAAAAACGTCTCCTATACCGTGGAAACGGACGGGAAACCGCGGGAGATTCTGAAGCACATCAACCTGTCGGTGGACGAGCGGTTTGTGGCGATCACCGGCCCGAATGGCGGCGGTAAATCCACGTTGGCCAAGATCATTGCCGGCATTTTTGTGCCCACGGAGGGGCAGATCCTGCTGGACGGCGAGGACATCACCGATCGCAGCATCACCGACCGGGCACGATTGGGCATCAGCTTTGCCTTTCAGCAGCCGGTACGTTTCAAGGGGCTGACCGTGCGGGATCTGATCACGCTGGCCGCCGGGCGCAAGCTGTCCGTGACCGAGGCATGCGCCTATCTTTCCGAGGTGGGGCTGTGCGCCCGGGAGTATATTGACCGTGAAGTGAACGCCAGCCTGTCCGGAGGGGAGCTGAAACGGATTGAGATTGCCATGGTTATTGCTCGCGGCACAAAGCTGACCTTGTTTGACGAGCCGGAGGCGGGCATCGACTTGTGGAGTTTCCATAACCTGATACAGGTGTTTGAGAAGATGCATGAGAAGTTGGGTGGCTCGATCCTCATTATTTCCCATCAGGAGCGCATTCTTAAGATCGCCGACCGGGTGATCGTGATTGCCGACGGCGAGATCCGGGCGGACGGCAGCCGGGAGGAGATTTTGCCGGGGCTGCTGGCGGCGGAGAATTCCGGCGGCACCTGCTCGGTGTTGCAGCAGAAGCTCTGACGGCGGAAAGGACGAGGACAATGGATACGATTGAACGGAATTTGCTGGAGCAGGTGGCAGGACTGCATGATGTGCCCCAGGGTGCGTATAATATCCGCGCCAACGGGCAGCTGGCCGGGCGGAACACCACGGAGCATATTGATATTGTCACCAAGACCGATCATCCGGGCATTGACATCATTATAAAGCCCGGCACACGGCGCGAGAGCGTGCACATTCCGGTGCTGATCAGCCAGACCGGCCTGACCGATCTGGTGTATAACGATTTCTATGTGGGCGAGGGTGCCGATGTGACCATCGTCGCCGGTTGCGGGATACACAACGGCGGCGAGGAGGAATCCCGCCACGACGGTATCCACACGTTCCATCTGGCGCCGGGCGCTCATGTAAAATATATCGAGAACCACTACGGGGAGGGCGACGGCAACGGCCAGAATGTGATGAACCCCACCACCATTGTGGAGTTGGGCGAGGGCGCGCACATGGAGATGGAAACGGCTCAGATCAAGGGCATCAGCTCCACCCTGCGGGTGACAAAGGGTAAGCTGGGCGACGGTGCCAGTCTGGTGATCCGGGAGAAGATCATGACCCACGGGCATCAGGTGGCCGAAACGGATTTCACGGTGGATCTGGACGGCGTGGACAGCAAGGCGGATGTGGTATCCAGGTCGGTGGCCAGAGACGATTCCCGCCAGGTGTTCCGTTCCCGCATCAACGGCAACAACCGCTGCAACGGGCATACGGAATGCGACGCCATCATCATGGACCATGGGCGCGTCAGCGCGATTCCGGAGCTGACCGCCAACCATCTGGATGCGGCGCTGATTCACGAGGCGGCCATCGGCAAGATCGCCGGTGAGCAGATCGTAAAGCTCATGACGCTGGGCTTGACCGAGCAGGAGGCC
>CAKUAQ010000010.1 GCA_934636435.1 uncultured Eubacteriales bacterium | reverse complement strand
ATTATGCACCGATGCGGTGGTGACCTGGCAGGGGGAGCGGACGGTGGAGATCGGCGATCCCACCGAGACGGCGATCCTTGTCTGGCTGGAGCAGCACGGTGTGAAAAAGGACGAGCTGCTGCGGGATATGCCCCTGCTGGGGGAGCTTCCCTTTGACTCGGAGCGCAAGCGAATGACCACCGTCCACCGGGCCGGGGAGCAGACGCTGGTGATCGTCAAGGGAGCGCCGGAGCTTCTGTTCCCTCTGTGCGTGCGGGGACATATACAGCAGGCCGCCTCCGCCAATGAGGAAATGGCCGGGAATGCCCTGCGGGTGCTGGCGATCGCCTATAAGCTGCTGGATACGCCCCCGGCGGAGTTTGTGCCGGAGGAGCTGGAGCGCGACCTGACGCTGGCGGGGCTGGTGGGGCTCATTGACCCGCCCCGTCCGGAGGTGCGGCAGGCGGTGGAGCAGTGCGACACCGCCGGTATCCGCACGGTGATGATCACCGGCGATAACGTGGTGACCGCCGCTGCCATCGCCCGGGAGCTGGGGATTCTCCATGAGGGGGAAAAAGCCCTCACCGGTGCGCAGCTGGCGGCGCTGCCGGAGGAGGAGCTGGAGGAGAATATCGAGCGCTATCGGGTATATGCCCGGGTGACCCCGGCGGATAAGATCCGCATCGTCAAGGCGTGGCAGAGCCGGGGCAGGGTGGTGGCCATGACCGGCGACGGCATCAATGATGCTCCGGCGCTGAAGGCGGCGGACATCGGCTGCGCCATGGGCATCACCGGCACGGATGTGGCCAAGGGTGCCGCCGACATGACCCTCATGGACGACAATTTCTCCACCATCGTCGCCGCCGTGCGGGAGGGACGGGGAATCTACGACAATATCCGCAAGGCGGTGCGGTTCCTGCTGTCCTGTAATCTGGGAGAGATTGCCACCGTATTCGTAGCCATGCTCCTGTGGCGGGAGAGCCCGCTGCTGCCCATCCAGCTGCTGTGGCTGAATCTGATCACCGACAGCCTGCCGGCGCTGGCGCTGGGGCTGGAGCCGGTGGAGCCGGATGTGATGGAGCGGTCGCCCCGTGACCCGGACGCGCCGCTTTTGTCCCGCCGTGGGTGGGTGGCGACGGCCTTGCAGGGCGGGATGTTCGCCCTCATCACGCTGATCGCCTATTTCGTCGGCTCCCGGGTGTGGGGCAGTGTGCCGCTGGGCGAGACCATGGCCTTTGCCGTACTGTCCTTCTCCCAGCTGGTTCATGCCTTCAATATGCGTTCCGGGCATTCGCTGTTTCGGGTGGGTTTCGGCACCAACCGTCGGATGCTGTGCGCATTCGCCGTGTCGCTGCTGCTGATGCTGGCGGTGCTGCTCATTCCCGGGGTGCAGAGTGTCTTTTCGGTGACGGCGATGAGCGGTCGGGCCTGGGGGCTGGTGGCCGGATTATCGTTGGCGCCGTTCCCGGTGATGGAGCTGACGAAGCTCATCCGTCGACTGAACCACCGTTCGGAATAAGAAACCGGTACAATTCCGTAAGAAAGGACTGAAAACAGCGTGTTTGCCAGCTTGAAAAGTATGGGTCTGCGGGGCATCGACGGCTTTATGGTGGATGTGGAGGCGGATCTGTCCCAGGGGCTGCCCGGCTTCGATGTGGTGGGGCTGCCGGATGCGGCGGTACGGGAATCCCGGGATCGGGTGCGGGCGGCGATGAAAAACGCCGGATTCACCTATCCGGTCAGCCGCATCACCGTCAATCTGGCACCGGCCGATGTCAAAAAAGAGGGCTCGGTCTACGACCTGCCGCTGCTGCTGGCGCTGCTGACCGCCAGCGGACAGCTCCGGACGGAGCTGGAGGGCTCGGCGTTTCTCGGCGAGCTGTCGCTGCAGGGCTTGGTGCGCCCGGTGCGTGGTGTGCTGCCGATGGTGATCGCCGCCCGGGATGCCGGGATGCACCGGGTGTATGTGCCTGCCGAAAACGGCGCGGAGGCCTCGGTGGTGGATGGGCTGGAGGTGTATCCGGTGGAGACGGTGGCGGGGCTTTTGGAGCATCTCACCGGAGTGACCCCTCTCGCACCGCTGCAGCCTGCCGATCCGGAGATGGGGGCGCTGCCGCTGCAGGCGGATTTTGCCGATGTGATGGGGCAGGAGACTGCCCGCCGCGCCATGGAGATTGCCGCTGCCGGCTCCCATAATATTTTGCTCATCGGTCCGCCCGGCTCCGGCAAGAGCATGCTGGCGAAACGGCTGCCCTCCATCCTGCCGGACATGACCCGGGAGGAGGCGCTGGAATGTACGAAAATTCACTCCATCGCCGGGGTGCTGCCCGGCGGCGTGGGGCTGCTGACCCATCGGCCGTTTCGCTCGCCACATCATAACATCTCCCCTCAGGGACTGGCGGGGGGTGGGGTGACGCCCCGCCCCGGCGAGGTATCGCTGGCGCATAACGGAGTGCTGTTTCTGGACGAGCTGCCGGAGTTTTCCCGCACCTCCATGGAGTGCCTGCGGCAGCCGCTGGAGGACAGCCGGGTGACCATCTCCCGGGTGAGCGCGTCTCTGTCCTATCCCTGCTCCATTATGCTGGTGGCGGCGATGAACCCGTGCCCCTGCGGCTATTATGGGCATCCCACCCGTCCCTGCACCTGCTCGCCCCAGGCGGTGCAGCGGTATCTCGGCAAGGTGTCCGGTCCCCTGCTGGACCGCATCGATTTGCACATTGAGGTGCCACCGGTGGAATACGACCAGCTGGCGTCCCGGCAGCCGGGGGAGTCCTCCGCTGCCATCCGGCAGCGGGTGAATGCCGCCCGGGACATCCAGCGGCAGCGGTTTGCCGGCACCGGCGTGACCAGCAACGCCCGGATTCCCACCAGCCGGCTGCGGGATTTCTGCCCCCTCACCGATGGCGCCGGCACGCTGCTGCGGGGAGCCTTTGAGCATCTGGGGCTGTCCGCCCGCGCCTATGACCGGCTGCTGAAGGTGGCGCGCACCATCGCCGATCTGGACGGCGCGGAGGTCATCGATACGCCCCATATCGCCGAGGCGGTGCAATACCGCAGCTTGGATCGGAAATATTGGCAGACGAGGTAAGGCTATGATTCATCCCCAATTGCAAGCCCTGCGGCAGCAGGCGATGGCGCTGCCGCTGCAGCCGGGCGTGTACATTATGAAGGACGCTGCCGACCGGATCATCTATATCGGCAAGGCGAAAAAGCTGAAAAATCGGGTGAGCCAGTATTTCGGCTCGGATGCCAACCATACCGAAAAGGTGCGTCGGATGGTGGCGCATGTGGATCACTTCGAGTATATCGTGGTGGGCAGCGAGTTTGAGGCGCTGGTGCTGGAATGCTCCCTCATCAAGCAGCACCGTCCCAAATACAACATTCTGCTCAAGGACGACAAGGGATATCACTATATCCGGGTATCCCCGCCGCCCTATTCCCGCCTGAGCGTGACCCATCAGAAGGCGGAGGACGGCTCCCGGTATATCGGCCCTTATATGAGCAGCTACGCCGTTAAGCAGGCGGTGGATGAGGCGAACCGGGTGTTTGCCCTGTCCACCTGCGCCCGGACGCTGAGCTACGGCAAGGAGGGGGCGGCGCGCCCCTGTCTCAATCACCACATCGGGCAATGTTGTGCGCCCTGCTCCGGGCGGGTGCCGCCCGCCGCTTATCAGGAGCGGGTGGAGGGCGCTGTCGAGTTCCTCACCCGGGGCAGCGCCGAGACGATGGCGGCGCTGCAGAGCCGTATGGAGGAGGCGGCGGAGCGGCTGGATTTCGAGCAGGCGGCACGGCTGCGGGATCGCATCCGCTCCATCAAAAAGCTGGGGGACAAGCAAAAGGTGGTGCTGTCGAAAATTCCCCGGCAGGATGTGATTGCGCTGGCGCAGGGCAGCGGCAAGGCGTGCTTTGAGGTGTTCCGGTTTGAGGGCGGACGGCTGACCGACCGGGAGCATTTTCTGCTGGAGCCTCAGGAGGACCCGGCGGCGGCGCGGCAGGAGTTTTTGCAGCAATACTATTCCATGCGGGATCGGGTGCCGCCCCGCGTCACCCTGGACGGGGAGACGGAGGATACCGAGCTGCTGGAGCAATGGTTATCGGATAAGGCGGGGCGGCGGGTGCATATCGTGCAGCCCCAGATCGGGGAGCAGGCGCAGCTCGTCGAGATGTGCCGCAGCAACGCCGCCGAGCGCATTGCCCAGCAGGTGGGGATGACCGGGCGGGAGAGCGCGGCGCTGGAGGACATCCGGGCGCTGCTGGATTTGCCCGACACCCCCCGGTATATCGAATGCTACGATATCTCCAACACCAACGGCAGCGAAAATGTGGCGGGCATGGTGGTGTTTGAGGACGGTAAGCCCCTGCGCAGCGCCTATCGCAAATTCAAGATCAAAACGGTGGTGGGGCAGGACGATTACGGCTCCATGCAGGAGGTGCTGACCCGGCGGCTGGACGAGTATGCAGCCGGACAGGAGCAGGGGAAAACGACCGGCTTTGCCCGCAAGCCCGACCTGATCCTGCTGGATGGCGGCGAGGGGCATGTGGCGACGGTCAAGCCGGTCGTCGACCGCTACGGTCTGGGGATTCCGGTGTTTGGGCTGGTGAAGGACGACCACCACCGCACCCGGGCGATTGCCCTCTCCGGCGGAGAAATTGCCATTCAGCAGAAGCGGGCGGCATACACCCTCCTGTCCGCCATACAGGAGGAGGTGCACCGGTTCGCTATCACCTTCCACCGGCAGCAGCGGAAGAAGAACAGCATTTCCTCCTCGCTGCTGGGAATCGACGGCATCGGTCCCAACCGGGCCAAGGAGCTGCTGCGGCGGTTCGGCTCGCTGAAGAATATCCGGCAGGCGTCGGTGGAGGAGCTGCTGTCGGTCAAGGGGATGACCCGCCCGGCGGCGGAGGCGCTGCAGCGGGCATTGGGGACGGAAACGTCCCCGCAAGACGAATGAAAAGGACGGAATGAGCGGATGGATAAAAACATTATTCTCATCGGAATGCCCTCCAGCGGCAAAAGCACTCTGGGACGGCGGCTGGCGGGGCGGCTGGGCTATACCTTTCTGGACACCGACGAGGTGATTAAACAGCAGAACGGCTGCGCCCTGCAGGACATCATTGACCGGGAGGGACTGGATGCCTTCCGGCTGCGGGAGCGGCAGGCGGTGCTGTCGGTGACGGGGGAAAAGCAGGTGATCGCCACCGGCGGCAGCGTGATTTACGATGTCCCCACCATGGAGCATCTGCAGGCGCTGGGCACGGTGGTGTATCTGGATATTTCCTTCCCCACGCTGGAGAAGCGCATCGGCGACCCCCGGGTGCGGGGGGTGGCGATCCCGGAGGGGTTCACGTTCCGGGATCTCTACGACCAGCGGGTGCCGCTGTATCGGCAGTATGCCGCCGTGACGGTGCCTCAGGCGGAGAACGAGCCGGTATCCCGCACACTGGAAAAGCTGCTGGCGGCGCTGGATGAGCCGTAACGGGCGGCGAGAGGCTTGACGCGCGGCATTGTGCGGCCGCCGGAAATCGGTACCATAAAATCCCCCTCTCCCGCATATAGATACCGGGAAAGGGGGATTTTTTCCATGCCGACAAAAATTTATATTGATCAGGGACATAACCCGGAGGGGGTCAACGCCGGGGCGGAGGGCTTCGGCTACCGGGAGCAGGATATCACCTATGCCGTGGGCATCTATCTGCGGGATATTCTGCTGGAGGACGGGCGCTTTGAGGTGCGCAATTCCCGCAACACGCCGGAGGAATCGCTGGGCACCTCCAACGCCGCCAGCTTAGCCACCCGGGTGCGGGGCGCCAACGAATGGGGAGCGGATTATTTTCTCAGCATCCACTGCAATGCCAGCGAGAACCCCGCCGCCCACGGCTCGGAGGTGTATGTGTACCGGCAGGGGTCGGTGGCGGCGGCGCTGGCGCAGCAGGTGCTGGAGGCGATCGTCGCCCGGCTGGGGACGAAGAATAACGGGGTGCGGGTGAACCCGTCCCTCTATGTGCTGCGCCGCACCCGGATGCCCGCCATTCTGGTGGAGCTGGCGTATATCACCAACGAGGAGGATGTGCAAAAGCTGGTGAACGACCAGTATGCCTTCGCCTATGCCATCTATGAGGGGCTGTGCCGCTATCTGGGGCTGACCCCCACCGTGGGCGCATAAGGCGCACCGGCGGTGCCGGCGATATGCCTTTGGAGAATGAAAATCGCCGGGTTTTCGCCATTTTTCGGGAGCACTTTCCGAGAACAGCAAACCCCCGTTGTCCCTTGCGGGACAACGGGGGTTCCATATTTTTACCCGATGGCTTTGTCTAAATGAACCGATAAAATGGCCAAGTCCCCGCAGATGCGGCGCATCAGCGGGAGCTTCCTGTCGTTTTGCGGTGCAGGCAATGCACCAGTGATTCCACCAGAGCGTATTCGTCCTTCGGGAGCTGGGATAGCTCCCGCTCCAGAGGGGTCAGCGTCTCCGGCTCCCGTGCGCCGGTCAGCAGATAGTTGGGGGAGACCTCCAGCACACGGCAGAGGTTCACCAGATTTTCCGGGCGAATGGCTTTTTTTCCCAGCTCAAAGCAGGAAACGGACAGCCGCTGCAGCCGTTCGGCGGGGTGACGGTCACCTTTTCGCTGCCGTCCTCTTGGACGGCGGAGGGGCTGAAGCTGTACTACGTTGCCGACGACGGCACCACAGAGGCGATCCCCGTCACGGTGGACCCGACGGCGAAAACCGTGACCGCTACCCTGACCCATTTCAGCACCTATGCGCTGTGTCATACCGCTGCCGCCGGCGGAGCGGGTTCCTCCGATGGCAGCACCGATGGTGCTGCCGACCGCACCCCTGCCGTGCCGACGGGGGGTATCCGACCGGGTGACGGCGGTGTGCGGGGCGGTCGTGCTGCTGTCGCTGGCGGCGCTGGCAGCGGTCATGGCCGGAAAGAAACGGCGGGCGCAGTGAGGGAACGGCTATGGAAGAAGCACTGCGCACCTACCGGATCCGGTTCAGGGCGGACAATGTGACCACAGAGGAAGTGATCCGGGCTTACAGCGCCCCGGACGCCGAAACGCTGCTGGAAAAGAAATACGGCCACTGTACAATAACCGTTATCACCAACGAACCGTTGTAACACGAAAAGCCACCGGTGGAGAATACACCGGTGGCTTTTCTGCGGCGCAGACTCTGTGGTTTTATCCGGCAAAGCCGATAAAAACGCCGCTCAGCCGCAAAAACCGCTGACCCCGGATCGTTTTGTCTAAGGGGAACGGTCATCGAGCTCCGGCTTTTCGACTGCCCGGGTCACAGATACTGCTTCATCTGCCGGATGTTGTTCTCCTCGGTTTCCCGCAGACGGTCGGCCAGCGCCAGACTGTCCTCGCTGCGGCTCTCGTGGGCCCGAATTTGCCGCAGGATCTTCGTGACCCCCATGGAGCTGCCCTGTATGAGCATATCCGCCAGCGCCGCCGGAGAATTGTCCCGGGCAGTCTTGCAGGCGGCGGTCATGCGCACCATCGCCCGGCTGGCGGGGCTGGCGCCGGTGGGGGCGCTGCCCTGCTGCCGCAGCTTCTGTTCCGCCTCATCCATGATGCTCTGATATTCCATGAGCTGGGTCTCCACCGCCTTGCGGAAGGTGGGATCGTCGGTGCGCCGCATCACGTAATACAGCCCGTCCCGGCCCATCTCCGCATTGCAGTAAATCTGTTCCAGCAGCTCCTGCTCCTGTGTGTCCGCCATAAATTTCTCACCTCATTCGACAGTATTTCCCGTTCCGGTGCGCCGTATGCAGAAAAGTAGGATGCATGGTACAAAATTGTAAAAGTAGGGCATCGATGGCTTTGTGCGGTCGAGCCGAAAAAAGCGGTTGTGTCCCCGCTGTCCCTGTTTATAAGAAAAGACTGGATTTTTTCGCGGTTTTCCAGTACAATAGAAAACAGGAATCCATGCCAAAGGAGAGAAAACGGATGAATCTGCTGGTTATCGACGGCAACAGCATCGTCAATCGGGCCTTTTACGGCGTGAAAGCGCTGACCACCCGGGACGGACAGTATACCAATGCGATTGTGGGCTTTTTGAATATTCTGCAAAAGCTGCGGGAGGCATCCTCCGCCACCCATATTGCGGTGGCATTCGACGTGCATGCCCCTACCTTCCGCCATCAGCAATACGACGCCTACAAAGCCGGGCGCAAGGGGATGCCGGAGGAGCTGCGCCAGCAGATGGAGCCGCTGAAGGCCATCCTGCGCGCCATGGGATTGACGCTGGTGGAGCGGGAGGGCTATGAGGCAGACGACATTCTCGGCACCCTGTCCGCTGCGGCGGAGGGTGCGGGCAAGCCCTGCACCCTCGCCACCGGCGACCGGGACAGCCTGCAGCTGGTCAGCGACCGGGTCACGGTGCTGCTGGCCACCACAAAAATGGGGCATCCCGAAACGGTGCCCTATACGCCGGACACGGTGATGGAAAAATACGGCCTGACCCCCCATCAGCTCATCGATCTGAAAGCGCTGCAGGGGGACGCCAGCGACAACATCCCCGGTGTGCCGGGGGTGGGGGAAAAGACGGCGCTGGAGCTGCTGCACCGGTTCGGCTCGCTGGATGCCATCTATGCCGATCCGGCAGCGCTGGATATCCGGGACAGCCTGCGGCAAAAGCTCATTGCCGGCCGGGACAGCGCCTATATGAGCCGGGAGCTGGGCACCATCTGCCGCACCGCTCCCATCGATACCGCCCCCGAGAACTATGCGGTGCGGGAGATGGACGTGCCCCGACTGACCGAGCTGCTGCAAAGGCTGGAGCTGTATAAATGGATGGAAAAGCTGGATCTGAAGCCCCAGTCCGCCGTCCTCCGGCGGGAATCCGCTCCGGCGCCGAAGCAGCCGGTGGGCGGCAACGAGGCGGCTCCGGCGCTGCTGGAGACTGCCCGCGCCGGGGGACGGCTGGATGTGCTGGCGCAGGTGGAGGGAGAGGAGATCACCGGCCTGTCGCTGGCGGCAGGAGGGCAATGCGCCCATGTGGATCGGTTCGCTCCGGAATTTCCGGCGCTGACGGCGCTGCTGTGCGACGCGGCGGTGGAAAAGCGCACCCACGACGGTAAGCCGCTGATGCGGGCGCTGCTCAGCGCCGGGCAGCAGCCGGCCGGGTTCGTGTTCGATACGGCGCTGGCGGCGTATCTGCTGGATCCGCTGTCCTCCGACTATTCGCTGCCCCGGCTGCTGCGGGATTGGGGCGACCCGGACGACGAACCCATCCGGGGCTTCGCCGGACTGGCGGATGCGCTGAGGGCTGCCGTGGAGCGGCAGGAGATGCTGCCCCTGCTCACCGATGTGGAGCAGCCCCTCAGCGAGGTGCTGGCCTCCATGGAGACGGTGGGCTGTGCGGTGGATCGGGAGGGCATCGCTGCCTTTGGGCGGGAGCTGTCCGCTCGCATCGCGACCCTGCAGCAGGAGATCTGGCGGGAGATCGGTTATGAATTCAATCTCAATTCGCCCAAGCAGCTGGGCAAGGCGCTGTTCGAGGATCTGGGATTGCCCGCCGGGAAAAAGACCAAGTCCGGCTATTCCACCAGCGCCGAGGTGCTGGAAAAGCTGCGGGGGGTGCATCCGGCGGTGGAGAAGCTGCTGGAATACCGCATCTTGTCGAAGCTGAACAGCACCTATTGCGAGGGGCTGCTCAAGCAGATCGAGCCGGACGGACGCATCCATTCGGTGTTCAATCAAACCGAGACCCGCACCGGGCGCATCTCCTCCTCCGAGCCGAATCTGCAGAACATTCCGGTGCGCTCCGAGCTGGGGCGGCAGATGCGCCGGTTCTTCCGGGCGCGGGAGGGGTGGACCCTGTGCGACGCCGACTATTCCCAGATCGAGCTGCGGGTGCTGGCCCATATGGCCGACGAGCCCACCATGCTGGAGGCTTTCAACACCGGCGAGGACATCCACCGCTCCACGGCGGCACAGGTATTCGGTGTGCCGGAGGCGGAGGTGACGCCCCTCATGCGCTCCCGGGCAAAGGCGGTGAATTTCGGCATCATCTACGGCATCGGCGCCCATTCGCTCAGCGAGGATCTGGGGGTCGGCTATGGGGAGGCGAAGGACTATATCGACCGGTATTTGCAGCATTTCGGCAAGGTGTCGGCATTCATGGAACGGCTCATCACCGATGCCGCCGACCGGGGCTACGCCGAGACCCTGTTCCATCGCCGCCGCCCGCTGCCGGAGCTGAAGGCGGGCAACGCCATGACCCGCAAATTCGGGGAGCGGGCCGCCCGCAATACCCCCATTCAGGGGACGGCGGCGGATATCATCAAGATCGCCATGGTGCGGGTCTATCGGCGGCTGCGGCAGGAGGGGCTGCAGGCTCGGCTCATCCTGCAGATCCACGACGAGCTGATCGTGGAAACACCTCTGGAGGAACGGGCGCAGGTAGCGGCGCTGCTCAAGGAGGAAATGGAGGCGGCGGTGTCGCTGCGGGTCCCCATGGAGGTGGATGTGCACGACGGCCAGACCTGGTATGAGGCGAAAGGCTGACGGGCGGCGGAAACGATCGACGAAGCGGCCCGAAAAAGGCAGAAAACGGTAAACCCAATAGGCGAAGACAGAAAAAGCCGAAGATCGAAAAAAGGACGGAAAGCGATCGCTTTCCGTCCTTTTTCGTCCGTCGGTCGGGTGTTGGTTCGACAGGCTGAAAAAATAACCAACATTTTTGTGCATTTTCTGTAACGACTTCCAATTTTGCCGGAAATAAGCAAAATCATTTCCAATATTTTACACAAAACCCCTTGCGTTTTTCGCGACTAATTGGTACAATAACTGTGCACAGATGATGGGAACGGTCCATTGGGACACATAATGCATAGGAGGACGAATGCCATGGAGTTGGAATTGACCGGCGCAGGATTGCAGGAGCAGATGCGCCGCTTTGCCGACGGCACCGACAGCCACTGCTATCGCTGGCTGGGCTGTCATTATGCCGGGGACGACGGCTATACCTTCCGGGTGTGGGCACCGGCTGCCCGCTCGGTATCGCTTGTAGGCGATTTTAACAGCTGGGACCCGGATGCCCGGCCTATGGAACGGCTGGAGGGCGGAATTTTCACCTGCACGCTGCAGCATATTGCGCCGTATAGCTGCTATAAATATCATGTGGTGGGCGCCGACGGACAGGCGGTGGATAAATGCGATCCCTTTGCCGTCCATCAGGAGACCCGCCCCGGCACCGCCTCCAAGGTGTGTGAGATCGGCGGCTATGTCTGGGGGGACGGAGACTGGTTCCGCCGAAAGGTTGCCGACGGCGTCTACAACTGTCCCATGAACATCTATGAGGTGCACGCCGGCTCCTGGCGACGGTATGCCGACGGCAATCCCTTTTCCTACCGGAAGCTGGCGGAGGAGCTGATTCCCTATGTGCAGGAGATGGGCTATACCCATATCGAGTTGCTGCCCATCATGGAGCATCCCTTTGACGGCTCCTGGGGCTATCAGGTCACCGGCTATTATGCCCCTACCTCCCGCTACGGCACACCGGAGGATTTTATGTTCTTCGTGGACGCCTGCCACCAGGCGGGCATCGGGGTGATCCTCGACTGGGTGCCGGCCCATTTTCCCAAGGATGTTGCCGGGCTGTACCGTTTTGACGGCAGCCCCTGCTATGAATATGCCGATCCCCGCAAGGGGGAGCACAAGGAATGGGGCACCTGCGTGTTTGATTATGCCAAGCCTCAGGTGCGCTCCTTCCTCATCTCCAATGTGCTGTACTGGCTGGAGGAATATCACGTGGACGGAGTACGGGTGGATGCGGTGGCATCTATGCTGTATCTGGACTATAACCGCCGGGACGGGGAATGGATGCCCAACCGCCACGGCGGACGGGAAAATCTGGAGGCGGTGGCGTTCCTGCGCCAGCTCAACGAGACGGTGTTCGCCGCCCATCCGGACGCCCTGATGATTGCGGAGGAGTCCACGGCGTGGCCGCTGGTGTCCCGCCCCACCGCCGACGGCGGTCTGGGATTCAACTACAAGTGGAACATGGGCTGGATGAATGATATGCTCCGGTATACCTCCATGGATCCGCTGTTCCGCAAGGGCAATCAGAATTTGCTGACCTTCTCCATGATGTATGCCTTCTCGGAGAATTTTATCCTGCCCATCTCCCACGACGAGGTGGTGCACGGCAAGGGCTCCCTCATCAATAAAATGCCCGGCACCTATGAAGAAAAGTTCGCCGGATTCCGGGTGCTTCTGGGGTATATGATGACCCATCCCGGCAAAAAGCTGCTGTTCATGGGCAGCGAGTTTGGCCAGTTCAAGGAATGGGATTATGAGAGCGGGCTGGATTGGCTGCTGCTGGACTATGAGAGCCACCGGATGCTGCGCCACTATGTCCGCACCCTCAATCATCTGTATCGGGATACTCCCGCCCTGTGGGAAAACGATTTCTCCTGGGAGGGATTTCGGTGGATTGCCAATGACGACAACGCCCAGAGCGTCATCGTATTCCGCCGCATCGACCGGCAAGGCAAGGAGATCGTGGCGGTGTGCAACTTCACCCCCGTGCAGCGGGAGCACTACCGCATCGGTCTGCCGTCCGGCGGTGTCTGGGTGGAACTGTTCAATTCCGATCTGGCGGAATTCGGCGGCGGAAATGTCCGCAATGCCAAGATCACTGTGCAGAAGCAGCCCTGGCACGGTCTGGAGCATTCCGCCGAGCTGACGCTGCCGCCACTGTCGGTGCTGCTGCTGGAGAACCGGCGGCGGCCGCCGACCCCGCATCCTGCCAATAAGCCGGCGCGTGCCCGCAAGAGCGCCGCCGACCCGGATAAGAGCCATTCCAAAACAGGAGGGAGAACCGTTCATGTTCCGTAAACAAGAATGCGTCGCCATGCTGCTGGCCGGCGGGCAGGGGAGCCGTCTGTATGCGCTCACCCGCCGCATCGCCAAGCCCGCCGTCCCCTATGGCGGCAAGTACCGTATCATCGACTTCCCGCTGTCCAACTGCGTCAATTCCGGCATCGAGACCGTGGGGGTGCTGACCCAGTATCAGCCTCTGGAGCTGAATGACTATATCGGCTCCGGCCAGCCCTGGGATCTGGACCGGATGGACGCGGGGGTGCACGTGCTGCCCCCCTATCAGCGCAACAAGGGCGGCGACTGGTATAAGGGCACCGCCAATGCCATCTATCAGAATCTGGATTTTATCGAGCGTTACGACCCGGAATATGTGCTGGTGCTGTCCGGCGATCACATCTATAAGATGGACTACAGCAAGATGCTGGCGGCGCACAAGGCCAACAACGCCGACTGCACCATCGCCGTGCTGGATGTGCCCAAAGAGGAGGCCAGCCGCTTTGGCATCCTCAACACCCGGGAGGACGGTTCCATCTACGAGTTTGACGAGAAGCCGGCCCATCCCAAGAGCACTCTCGCCAGCATGGGTATTTACATTTTCAGTTGGCAGAAGCTGCGACAATACTTAATTACCGACGAGGCCGATCCCCACTCCCAGAACGATTTCGGCAAGAATGTGCTGCCCGCCATGCTGGAGGGCGGCGAGCGGATGTTCGCCTACCGTTTCGAGGGCTATTGGAAGGATGTGGGCACCATCGAGAGCCTGTGGGAGGCCAATCTGGATCTGCTCAACCCCCATGTGCCGCTGGATCTTGCCGATCCCACCTGGAAGATCTATTCCCGCACCGAGGGTCTGCCGCCCCATTATTTATCGGCCACGGCGCAGGTGCAGAACAGCATTGTGGCGGAGGGCTGCTCCGTCAGCGGTACACTGGAGTATTCGGTGATCTTTTCCGGAGTGGTCATCGAGGAGGGCGCGGAGATCGTGGACTCCATCCTCATGCCCGGTACGGTGGTGCACAAGGGTGCCCGGGTGCGGTACGCCATCCTGGCGGAGAACACCGAGATCGGGGAGAACGCCCGGGTGGGCGAAAGCCCGGAGGACTGCGCAGACCTGAATCGCTGGGGTGTGGCGGTGGTGGCCGCCGGTATCCGTGTGGGTGCCGGAGCGGTGATTCAGGCCAAGGCGATGGTGGAAAGCGATGTTTCTGAAAATGGGGAGGTGACCATTCATGCATAAATGTACGGCGGTCGGTCTGATTTTTGCCAATATGCACGACGATGCGCTGCGGGATTGCACCGCGGTGCGTTCCATGGGTTCGCTGCCCTTCGGCGGCCGGTATCGACTCATTGACTTTGTGCTGTCCGGGATGGTCAATGCCGGGCTGAATAAGGTGGGCGTCATTACGAAGAACCGGTATCACTCGCTGATGGATCACATCGGCTCCGGTAAGGCCTGGGATCTGTCCCGGAAAAACGAGGGGCTGTTCTTTCTGCCGCCCCGCAGCAGCGACGACGAGATGTATCAGGGACGCATCAGCTCACTGAACGACGCCATGGCGTTTCTCTCCCATTCCAAGGAGGATTATGCGGTGCTGGCGGATTGCCATATGGTGGGCAATATCGACTATGCTGCGCTGATCCAGGCGCACGCCGAGAGCGGCGCCGATGTGACCATGGCCTATCACCGGGGCACCGTGCCGGCGCTGGCCGACATTCCGCAGATCCAGACGGATGCCACCGGCCGGGTGACGGATATGCTCATCGGACGGCTGGAGGCCCGTCAGGCCTGCTACGGCGCAGGCATTTACGTCATGGGCCGGGAGTGGCTCATGCGCACCGTGCGGGAGGCGGTGGCGCGCAACCAGTATCATTTTGAGCGGGATATTCTGCAGGGCCGCCTGCGGGAGCTGAAGATCCACGGCTGTGAGCTGACCGGTACGCTGATGCCCATTTATTCGCTGGACAGCTTTTACCGGGCGAATCTGGCGCTGCTGGATCCGGCGGTGCGGGAGGGGTTGTTTCCCAAGACCCGCCCGGTATATACCAAGGTGCGGGACTGTGCGCCGGCGCAGTACGGATTGCACGCTGCGGTCACCAATTCGCTGGTGGCGGACGGCGCCCGCATTGACGGCACCGTGCGCAACAGCGTGATCTTCCGGGGGGTGAGCATTGCCCGGGATGCGGTGCTGGAGGATTGCGTCATCATGCAGGATGTGACGGTGGACAGCGACTGTGTGCTCAAATGCATTGTCGCCGATAAGAATGCGGTATTCCGCAGCGGTCGCACGCTCCAGGGATTTGAGAGCTACCCGGTGTATGTGGCCAAGGATACCATCGTTTGACCCGCAATACAGCGTAAGGAGTGAAAGAAACCATGAAAGTGTTGTTTGTATCCAGCGAAGCCGTCCCCTTTGCCGCTTCCGGCGGGCTGGCGGATGTGGCGGGCAGTCTGCCCCATGCCATGCGCCAGCGGCTCATCGGCTGCCGGGTGGCCATGCCGCTGTATGAATCGGTGCCCCAGGAGCTGCGGGAGCATATGACCTTCCTCACCAGCCTGTCGGTGCCGGTGGCCTGGCGGAGGCAATACTGCGGCGTGTTTGAAGCCAAGGTCAACGGGGTGATCTATTATCTGCTGGATAACCAGTATTACTTCAAACGGCAGGGGCTCTACGGCCACTATGATGATGCGGAGCGGTTTGCGTTTTTCGCCCGGGCGGTGCTGGAGATGCTGCCCTATATCGGCTTTAAGCCGGATGTCATCCATTGCAACGACTGGCAGAGTGCATTGACACCTCTCTATTACAGCCTGTTTTACGCCACCCGGGAGGGCTTTGAGGGCATCAAGACGGTGTTCACCATCCACAACATCCAGTATCAGGGCAAATACGGCATGGAGCTGCTGGAGGATGTGGTGGGTGTGCCGCAGGGCTGCAGCCAGCTCATTGAATACGACGGTTGCGTTAATTATATGAAGGCGGGCATCGAGACCGCCGACCGGGTCACCACCGTCAGCCCCACCTATGCGCGGGAAATTCTCGACCCGTGGTTTTCCTGGGGGCTGGATCCTATTTTGCAGGCGCGGGCGTGGAAAATTCAGGGGATTCTCAACGGCATCGACACCGACAGCTACGATCCCGCCAAGGATCCGGATGTGTTCGAGCAATATTCCGCCGAAACCGTAACCGTCGGAAAGGCCGCCAATAAGCAGGCGCTGCAGGAGCGGCTGAACCTGCCCCGGCGTCCGGACGTGCCGCTGATCGCTATGGTCACCCGTCTGGCGTCCCATAAAGGCTTGGATCTGGTGCGGTATATTGCCGACGAGCTGCTGAGCCGGGATGTGCAGCTGGTGATCCTCGGCTCCGGCGAATGGGTGTATGAGAACTTCTTCCGGGAGCTGCAGGGACGGTATCCGGAGAAATTCTGCTACTGCGTCGGCTTTGTACCGGAGTTGGCCCGGAAGATCTATGCCGCCGCCGATATTTTCCTCATGCCCTCCAAGAGCGAGCCCTGCGGTCTGTCCCAGATGGTGGCGTGCCGCTACGGCACCGTGCCGGTAGTACGGGAAACCGGCGGCCTCAAGGACAGCATTCGGGATTGCGGCGATGAGGGCGGCTTCGGGTTCACCTTCAAGACCTACAACGCCGGGGATATGCTGGGCGCTATCGACCGTGCGCTGGGGGCGTATGCCAACCGGGATTTCTTCGCCGAGCTGCGGCAGCGCTGTATGGCGGAGGATTTCAGCTGGGGACGCTCCGCCAACGAGTATATCCGTATGTACCGGGAATTGATCAAAGGATAAGCAGAGAATCCCGCCGGAGATGGCTGCCTGCCATCTCCGGCTTTTTCTGTCGGGAGGTTTGCGGCAAATTTCACAACATTTTACCGAATTCTTCCTTTTCTCTTGACAAAACAGGCTGTTATGATGTACTATATAGTCGGTAGGGCTTTGGCTGCTCTACCGCTATGTGTATTGCCGGGTCACCGGCATTGTCATTTGCACATCGGCACGGGCTTGCCCGTCCCGGTGTTTCTATGACCGCAAGTTGCGGCCGCCCCCTGTGGGTGTATATTTCATTGCCTGTTTTTGCCGGCATTTGAATCGTTTGCGGGCGCGTGTCCGGCGTCCGTTTGTGCTTTCAAAACTGAAAAACGCATCCTACGGGGAGCATCCGCCTGTGCGGAAAATCAACAGGAGGTGTACCCCAATGAACGAAGTTTCCCTGCTCGTCCCCGTCCTCGCCAGTCTGGGCGCATTGGTCGTGGGCAGCGTGGTGGCGGGTCTGATTGCCTATCGGGCCGGTATCGCCCACCGCAAAAAAGAAGCTGAGGCGGTTATCGGATCGGCCGAAGCCGAAGCAGAACGCATTGTCAAAGAGGCTAAAGCCAGCGCCGAGGCGGCGAAAAAGGAATCCGTCATTAAAGCCAAGGACGAGATCTACCGGCTGCGCAACGAATCCGAAAAGGAGCTGAAGGAGCGCCGGGCGGACGTGCAGCGGCAGGAGCGCCGTTTGCAGCAAAAGGAAGAGACCCTGGATCACAAAATCGACAATTATGAAAAAAAGGAAGAGGCTCTCGCCCAGCGCGTCAAAGAGGTGGAGGCCCGCATGGCGGATGCCGAGGCGCTGAAAAAGAGCCAGTATGAGCTGCTGGAGCGGCTGTCCGGCTTCACTAAGGAGCAGGCCAAGGAGTATCTGCTCAGCTCTCTGACCTCTGAGCTGGAGCACGAAAAAGCGGTCAAGCTGGCGGAGTTTGATACCCAGCTGAAGGCGGAGGCCGATATGCGGGCGCGTACTCTGATCTCCCATGCCATCCAGCGGGTGGCGGCAGATCAGGTGGCGGAGACCACCGTATCGGTGGTGCCCCTGCCCAACGATGAAATGAAGGGTCGCATCATCGGCCGTGAGGGTCGCAACATTCGGGCGATCGAGACGCTGACCGGTGTGGATCTGATCATCGACGATACCCCTGAGGCCATCACTCTTTCCTGTTTCGATCCGGTGCGTCGGGAGATCGCCCGCATCGCGATGGAGCGGCTCATTTCCGACGGACGGATTCATCCGGCCCGCATCGAGGAAATCGTCAACAAAGCGCGCCGTGAGGTAGAGAATTCCATCAAGGCCGAGGGAGAGCGCGCGGTGCTGGAAACCGGTCTGCGGGGGATCAACCCCGAGGTGGTCAAGCTGCTGGGTCGGCTGCATTACCGCACCAGCTACGGACAGAATGTGCTGGATCACTCCATGGAGGTGGCTTTCCTCTCCGGCATCATGGCCAGTGAACTGGGCATCGACCCGGAAATCGCCCGCCGTGCCGGCTTGCTGCATGATATCGGCAAGAGCGTGGATCATCAGGTGGAGGGCTCCCATATCGAGATCGGCGTGGATATCGCCCGCAAGTATAAGGAGAGCGAGGCGGTCGTCCACGCGATCCAGGCCCACCACGGCGATGTGGAGGCACAGACAGTGGTTGCCTGTCTGGTGCAGGCGGCGGACGCTATCTCGGCGGCGCGTCCCGGTGCCCGACGTGAAAATTTGGAGAACTACATCAAGCGTTTGGAGAAGCTGGAGGAGCTGGCCAACAGCTTCGACGGTGTGGAGCGCTCTTTCGCCATTCAGGCGGGTCGCGAGGTACGCATCATCGTGCGTCCCGAAATGGTCAACGACGACCAGATGGTCATTCTGGCGCACGATATCGCCAAGAAGATCGAGAGCAATATGGATTATCCCGGTCAGATCAAGGTCAACCTTATCCGGGAGAACCGCGCGGTGGATTACGCAAAATAACTGCCGACGTTCGGAGCAGATAAACAGCGCCCCCGACGAGCCGAAAAGGCTCGTCGGGGGCGCTGTGTTGTCGGCCTTGGTAACCACCGGCTATGCCGGTGGAGATATCCGGTTAAAAAAGCTTGGTTTCCAAGCATCGAGCAAGGCGAGCCGGTAGTAACGATCCGGCAAATTCGTATACATTCAATACTTTTCCCGGCACAACGGGCAGGCGATATCGTGCACCGCCGCCGCCAGTTCGACTACGGCAAGGGTATGGGCATCCGGCTTTTCCGGTTCGCCGATGGTTTTGGCCATGGCCCAGACCTTGAGGAAATGGTCGATGTCATGCAGGCTTCCCGAATAGAAAGCGATCATCTGTTGTATCGCGGTCGCAACGAGCCGGTTATTCCCTTCCATTACAGTGCCGTCCCTTTCTTCGGAATGAAAAAGCGGTGCATATCGGTCCGCTCCAGCTCCAGGAGCTTTTCTTTTTTATGAATTCCTCCGGCATAGCCGGTCAGGCTGCCGTTCGTGCCGACCACGCGGTGGCAAGGGATAAGGATGGAAATTTCGTTGTGACCGACGGCTCCGCCCACTGCCTGGGCGGACATACGGGAAAGCCCCTGCTGCCGCGCGAGCTGCTGTGCGATCGCGCCGTAGGTGGTGGTCTGCCCGTAGGGAATCTGCAAAAGGAGCTTCCACACAGACTGCCGGAACGCAGAGCCGACGGGATGCAGCGGCGGCATGAAATCCGGCTCTCGACCGAAAAAATACACATCCAGCCAGCGCATCGTTTCTGTCAGGATGGGGGTCTCCCGCTCCGTATGGGCGGCGGGGAGGGTGGCGGCGCAATACTTTGCTCCGGCGAACCACGATCCGGTCAGTCCGACCTCGTCGGCGGCAAGCAGAATGCTGCCCAGCGGGGAATCGTAGTGCTGTATGTAGGTCATCGTTCACACCTCGGAAACTGTGTTGGCTGTGTACGGACGGTATCTGCACAGGAATGGCGCGGCGGCTGCGCCCATCCCGGCGGGGCGGGAGTTTTCTCAAGCCGTGTGGGGTGACACTGCCCGGTCATTTGTCCTGCGGCTTAGGGTCTCGCAACTCGGGGATGGCTCCGCCTGCCACCGCCCACAGATACAGGCTCGCCACGCTGCCCCAGGGGCTGAATCGGCGGCGGTATTTTTCAAACAGCCGCCGGTCGATGGCGCGGTGGCGATAGACCATCCGCAGCCCCCGCTGAATAGCCAGATCGTCATGGCTGAGAACATCGGGGCGCTGCAAGCAGAACAGCAGGATCATCTCCGCCGTCCAGACTCCGATGCCCTTCAGGACGGTCAGCTCCCTGAACGCAACCCCAACGGACATATGCCGTACCGCATCCGGGTCGAAAGCCCCGGTATGTACCTTTTCGGCAAAGTCTGTGATATACTCCGCTTTGCGGAAGGTCATGCCCAGCGCTTGCAGCTCCGGAACACCGGCCGCCAGGATCGTTTCGGCGTTCACGACGCCGAGGGTATCCTGCATCCGCTGCCAGACGGTCGCCTGTGCTTTGGTGGAGATCTGCTGCCCGACGATATGATGGACGACCGATGAAAACAGATCGGTGTCTACGGCGCGGTCAATATGTCCGATGCGGTCGATGATCGCGCCGAGACGCATATCCTTTTGCCGCAGATAGGATAGGGCGGGTTCTCCGTATTCAAAATACACGCGGTACACCTCCGGCTGACGGTTTTGATTTCTCTGCTATTATTATATCGCAGATCACTGCGGCATTCTCTCTGTATATCTATCCGTATATCGTCAATTTGGAGTGAAGCATGGATGCATACAGCAATTCCGTCACTCTGAACGATGCTACGGAGTTTCCGTATCTGGTGCTGTAAAAGTCGTCCGAGAAAGCCGGGTTTTCAGGTGATGCACCGGCATGAAGATCTGCAGTTCGTCCATGTGTTGTCCGGTGCGGTTGAAGTCGCCACCCTATCCGACCGCATCTTCCTGCAGTCGGGTGAGGGCGCCTTTATCAATAAAAGCATGGTGCATACGGTGCAAAAGGACGGTGCGTGCCACTACAACAGCTTTACGTTTCCGGATCGGTTTGTGAAATCCTATCCGGGAGGTTCGGCCGAGTGTCTGGTGGACAGGAGCGTGGGGCGGTCGGAGTTGCCGGTCCTTGCAATCCGCAGCAGCGGCGGGCGGTTGAGAAACGGATGGCCGTTTTTCTGCAAGACATTGACCGGCACTACGGCGAGGAGGTGTCGCTGAACAGCATCGCCGCCAGCGCCAACGTCAGCTCGTCCGAATATCTGCGCTGCTTCATGGCTGTGCTGCACACAACGCCCTATCGCTATCTCACGGAATACCGCCTTCCCAAAGCCGCCGGGCAGCTGCGCCGGACGGAGGAACCAATCAGCGCCATTGCGGCTGGGGGTGGGAATCAATCATCTCGGCCATTGCGGCCGGTGTTTCCGGGAGAGAACCGGGCTGACTCCCGGCGCATCTCGAAAAAGCCGATGTCAGGCGAAAACCGCTTTCTTTTTCCCCTTAGCGGTGCGGGGCCACTCCCGGATACGGGTAACGTATTCCAGATTGACCGCCTCGAGGCCGTCCTTCTTTTCGATGATGATGCCGCCGTCCGTGACCTCTTTAATCGTACCCTGGATGCCCGAATCCATGCTCATCACGGTGTAGAGGATGCACTCTTTGCCGATAAACTGCTTAGCTAACTCTTTCATAGCGTTCTTCTCCTTATGGTGATTTCTTCGGTTCAATACGTGTCTGATGGCTGCCAGTCGCCTTTGCCGGGTTATTCGGGGGATGATCACAAGGACGATCAAGGCAAGCAAAAGGATGGTAAAGCTGTTCATTTCTCCTCCTGACGATTCAACCGTGCACGGTTCACAGGTTCGTGATGACCGGCTTACCGTCGGCATCCAGCAGGGGAGTAAGCCCCGCGCCGTAACCGGCTTGGATAAACAGATAGGTCACGCCGGTCTCTTTATCCACATACAGCATGCGGGTCCCTCCGAAGCTGCCCTCCGACAGGATGCGGATAAAGCGTTTATTTTTGCTCTTAGCCATAGTTCTTTCCTCCTTTTCGTCAAAGGAACTTGTTTCCGGCTCTGGAATATCGCATGGCCTCCCGGCAATACACCGATTGATTCACGAGCCAGATGAGGCACACCGCAAGAGACGGCAAAAAGCCCGTCTCAAAAAGCAGCGCACAAACGGCAAGCGCGCCCGCTGACACGGCACATACCCGGTTCGTTGCGGCATATGCCTTGAACGCGCATTTGCCGATCCGGATTTTCTCGGCTTCGTCGCAGTCCTCGATCCATTTCTTCTGAAACTTCAAATCATAGAAGGACGCTTTCTTTTCGGGATTGAGCTGCTTTGCCACGTCCACGCATTTCCGGCCGATCACCAGCATCTCGAGCACAATGGCAATGAACGCCGCGATACAGACAAAATACAGCGCCGTCCAATTTCTGCTTTCAAAGATGGCGAACCCTCCCGAATAGGCCGCCGCCATAAGAAAGCAGGACAGGATCAGGGATATGCCGGCGATCCAGACCGCGGCGGATACCCTTCTGTCGACGGTATCGGGAATATTCTCGTCCTCGCCGTCCCACACTGCCAGCCGTTTTTTCGCGCTCCGGTAGAGAGGAATACAGACAGCCGGCATGAGGATCGCCATCGCCACCGCCAGCCACGGAGCAACATACCTTCCGAAAAAGGCGCCGGCGCTTTTCAGCGTGGCGGTTAACGTATTGAGCCCGTACCATGCGGCAAGAAAACCCAGAATATACCCCGCTGCTAAAAGGAGCGCCATGACCGCAATGAATTTCGGCAGCGCCTTACGATTGGCTGCCCGGATCTCATCCTTGTCCATTTTCCGTAACCTCCTCCTGCAAATAAAAAACCTCTTCCACCGTTACGCCGCACACCCTTGCAATCGTCAGGGCCAGGGTGACAGACGGTGAATAATCGCCCCGCTCGATCAGGCTGATCGTCTGGCGGGATACGCCGCACAGGCGTCCCATCTCCTGCTGATTTACATTCAGTGCAGCTCTTCGCTCCTTCAAACGATTGCGCAACAGCATACAGTGCTCTCCTAACTTGACGGTCTTATTTGTCAAATTGACAATTATAATTGTCATTATGCAGTATACTCTTGTCATTTTGCTTTGTCAAGAGGAAAATGAAAAAATCCAGGGGATGAAGACAGAAACACGGCGGTACCGGCGGGCAGAAAAGCCCCCGGTACCGCCGTGCGGTCGATGGGTGAGTCTGTCAAGACCGTTATTCGCTTTGCCGTGCCAGACGAATATTCTCCATGAACTTGGCGGCGTTGGCTTTCACATCGCCTTTCATCAGGCTGCTGCCGGCACCGACAGCCACCGCGCCTGCCTTGATCCACTCGCCGGCATTGTCCGCGCTGACGCCGCCGGTGGGCATGATCTGGGCATAGGGCAGAGGACCGCGGATGTCCTTGATGAACGCCGGGCCGAACAGATCGCCGGGGAACAGTTTCAGCACATCCACTCCGGCCTCCATGGCGGCGACCGCCTCGGTGATGGTGAGGATGCCCGCCATGCTGGCCTTGCGATAGCGGTTGCACAGCCGGGTGACTTCGGGGTTGAAATGGGGAGAGACGATGAACTCCGCGCCCGACAGAATGGCGATCCGCGCGGTCTCGCTGTCCAACACCGTGCCGGCGCCCAGCACGATCTGCTCGCCGTATTTGCGGCTGATGTCCTCAATGACCCGGTGGGCATAGGGAACCGTGAAGGTCAGCTCGATGGCGCGGATGCCGCCCTCGATGCACTTTTCGACGATCTCCATGGCCTTTTCCGAGGTCTCGCCCCGCACGACGGCTACCATGCCGTCGCCCTTGATCGCCTGTAATACTTCCTCTTTTGTACGCATAACTGCTGTCACTCCTTGCGGTAGGTTAAGAATATCGTCCGCGTCCGTGGATCGGTCAATATCATTATAGACCGATTTGAGAAAAGGTCAAGAGTTTTCTTGTCGCTTTTGCAGAAAGTCGGTCTCTGTCGAACTATTTTGTGTCGGGGGCTTGCTTTTTGGAAAATATGCGGTATACTGGATTTGTAAGTGCTTACAAGCGTGTAAGGAGGTGAATGAACGGTGAATATATACGATATCGCGAAAAAAAGTGGCGTTTCCATCGCCACGGTGTCCCGCGTGCTGAACGACAGCCCCCATGTACGCGCCCAGACCCGGGAGCGGGTTCTGGCGGTGATGCAACAGGAGGGGTATGCGCCCAATGCCTTTGCCCGCGGCCTTGGCTCCGGATCCATGGGGCTGGTAGGCGTGCTGTGCACCGATGTGCGGGATCCCTTTTATGCCATGGCGGTGGGCTATGTGGAGGAGCGTCTGCGACAGCAGGGGATGCACGCCGTCCTGCGCTGCACCGGTTCCGCACTGAAGGATAAGCAGGCGGCGCTGGAGGCTATGGTGCGGGAAAACGTGGATGCGGTGATCCTCATCGGTTCCGCTTTTCGGGAGGATACGGATAACCGCCACATCGCCCGGGCGGCTCAGCGGGTGCCGGTGATCATCGTCAACGGCTATGTGGTGCTGCCGGGGGTGTATTGCATCACCTGCGATGAGCGGCGCGCTGTCCGGGAGCTGGTGGAGAGCCTGTTTCGCCGGCAGATCCGGCGGATATTGTTCCTGCACGATTCGATGACATACAGCTGTCAACAGAAAATCGCCGGCTATCGGGACGGCTGCGCTGCCTGCGGGGAGGTCGTGGATGAAAGCCGCATCGTGACGGTGGAGCGTCGCATGGACGCGGTCAACGCGTGCATCAAGCGGCTTCTGGTGCAGCGGGTGGCATTCGATGCGGTGATCGGATCGGAGGATATTCTGGCGGTGGCGGCGCAGAAAGCGCTCCAGCGCATCGGCATCAATATGCCGGTTATCGGATTCAACAATTCTGTTTTGGCTCAGTGCTGCACTCCGGAGCTGACCAGCGTGGACAACGCGTTGGAGGAGATGTGTGTGGCGGCACTGGATACCCTCGCCGCTTTGACGGAGCACCGGGAGGTGCAGCCGCACACGGTGATCCCCGCGCGGTTGGTGGAGCGGGACAGCTTTCGCATTCAATGAAACTTAAAAAAGGAGCACAGGAACATGAAAGCATTTATGGATAAGGATTTTCTGCTGGAAACGGAGACGGCAAAAACGCTGTATCATCAGTATGCGGCGAATATGCCCATCATCGACTATCATTGCCACATCGATCCAAAGGAGATCGCCGAGGATCGGCATTTCGACAACATCACCCAGGTGTGGCTGGGGGGCGATCATTATAAATGGCGCATGATCCGCTCCAACGGGGTTCCGGAGGAGGAAATCACCGGGGCGGCGGACGATCGGACGAAGTTTCAGCGGTTCGCCGAGGCGATGCCGCTGGCCATCGGAAACCCCATGTACCACTGGACGCATCTGGAGCTGCAGCGGTATTTCGGATATACGGGGGTCCTCAACGGGGACACGGCCCAGGAGGTATGGGAGCTGTGCAACCGGAGGCTGCGGGAGCCGGATATGTCTGTCCGGGGGCTGATCCGCCGGTCCGGTGTGCGGGTGATCGGCACCACTGACGACCCGGCGGACAGTCTGGAGTATCATGCGGCCATCGCTGCGGAGGATATCGCCGATTTCCGGGTGGTTCCCTCCTTCCGGCCGGATAAGGCGGTGAACATTCACAAGCCCGGGTTTGCCGCATATCTGGAAAAGCTGGGGGCGGCCAACGGGGTGGATATCCGCACCGCCGCCGATGTGAAAACAGCGCTGGCCAAGGCCATGGACCGGTTCGGTGCGCTGGGGTGTAAGGCCTCCGATCACGGCATTGACTACGTGATGTTCCGCCCGGCCTCCGATGAGCAGGTGGAGGCAGCATTCCGTAAGGTGCTGGCCGGACAGTCGCCGACCGTGGAGGAAACGGAGCTCTACCAGACGGCGATGCTATTATTCGTCGGCCGGGAATACGCCCGTCGAGACTGGGTAATGCAGATCCACTACAATGTGCAGCGCAACACCAATGCGCGTAAGTTCCGGGCATTGGGGCCGGATGTGGGCTGCGATTGCATCGCCACCCGGGATTGCTCCACAGCGATTACCGGACTGCTCAACGGGCTGGATGAGACCGATCAGCTGCCCAAGATGGTGCTGTATTCGCTGAACCCTGCGGACAATGAGCTGCTGGGCAGCATCATCGGCTGCTTCCAAGGCCCCGGCGCTGCGGGGAGGATACAGCACGGCTCTGCCTGGTGGTTCAATGACAACAAGACCGGCATGGAAAAGCAGCTGACCGATCTGGCCAATCTATCGCTGCTGGGAAACTTCATCGGGATGCTGACCGATTCCCGCAGCCTCCTGTCCTATACCCGCCACGAATACTTCCGGCGTATCCTGTGCAACCTCGTCGGCAAATGGGTGGAAAACGGGGAATATCCGGCGGACATGGCGGCGCTGGGCAAGCTGGTGGAAAATATCAGCTACAATAACGCCAAGGCATATTTTGGTTTCTGAGACGATCCCGTACGGAACGGTGCGGCGAATGTGCCGGATAGTCCGCATTTCTCCCGCGCATCCGAAAATGTATCGGGAAACACAGAAATGGTGCCGCGAGCCTGTATAGGGTTGTGGGAAGAATCCTGCGGGAGATAGCGCCTGCATTCCGGCGGAGACATCGAGGCGGAAACAATTGAGAAAAAGGCCCCGGCGGCTGTCACCGAAAAAGAGTGTACACCGCCGGGGCCTTGCAAAGAAAACACCCGCGGAAATCGTACACACGATTTCCGCGGGTGAAAACATATCCGAATGGTACTCGACGGATTCAGTCAGCGCAGATCAAGCGGCGCTCTCGATAGCGTTCTTAGTCTTATTGATGCTGCTGCTCAGAATATCGCCATACACATATACGATATTGTTATCCGACTCATAGTATGCCACATACGGACGAACCATGATCTCGGTGTCATAGGCGCTCTCCGGAATGCCGGTGGCCGTGACCATATACTCCACATGGTCGGTCTCCACCTTGTAGCCCTTCTTCGCCTCCACGTCTACGACCTTGCTGTCGGTGGATTTTACGACCAGATCCGCTTCATTGGTCAGATCCTTGCGGGCAGCCAGCGCACCGACGCGGGCAACCTTATATTCCTTGCCGTCGACGGTAACAGTCGCATCCGTGTAGTCTACCGCGTAGTTCTCTCCCTGCTTGGCTTTGGCGCAGGATGCGCTGATGCCGAAGCGCAGAGCATCGCCGGTCGAACGGATCTTCGTGCCCAGGGGCTTGGTCAAAGGCTCATTTGCGGCAACGGTCAGCTTGCCGTTGGTGATGGATACATTCTCCGCCAGCGCAGTGCCGGAGGTCGCCAATTTGGCCTCGACGCTGACATCGGCGTTGTCGTTGACGGTAGCGGTCACATTGAAGGTCAGAGCAGTGTTCCCGTTCAAATCGACGATGTGGATCTTATTGGCCTCCAGCGTGTAGTTGCCGTCCTTGGTGAGCTCTATGCTGTCGGAGGCAATGGCCGTAAAGGTCGCGCCCGCGGTCGCGGTGATGGTCACGTCCAGACCCTTGATACCGCTGAAATTTGTCATATCGACCTTGAAGGTGGCCGTTCCACCGGGAGTCGTCTGAGCGCTCTCCACCGTGATGGCGGGGGTGGTGTCGGCGAGCACGTTCATGCCCGCAACGGACAGTACCATGACCAGTGCCAGGAAAATTGCTGCCATTTTCTTCATTTGCATCCTGATTCCTCCATGAAATAAAATAGTGTGCGGAAAGTGCGTCGTTGCCAAAGAGACGTTCCGTTCCTTGCTAAAGATTCCCAACGGCCGCCGCGACGGGCCGCCGCTCTATGCGACACTGTCGAACGAAGCAGTGTCTTCATGTACGGGATCTCCCAGTGGAAAATGTTCCGGGACATCTGCGCACGACCCTCCTGCTGCTCCCAAGGCTGCAGAGCGCCGCCGGCGAAACCGCCCCCGCGCAGACGCGAAAGACAACATTTACCATCCCTTACATATTAGACCACAATCTATGGGAATTGTCAAGTCTCAAAATGTTATAATTCGGAGCCGGGTTTCAGTAGCACATTGCACAGAAACCGGATGGCGATCCGCGATTTACTGACCTGTTTGCGCATACGGTGTGGAGGGTAAACCGGCGGATGCGTTCATGAATCTGTGGGCAACGCCGCATCCACCTCCTCGGGGACGGGTGTGGCATCCCCCGGTGTGTGCGATCATCACGCCTGCCGGGCGCGGTACCGCTCCTGCGCCACAGAAGAGGCGGAGAAGGAACGCAGCAGTTGCTGCGCCCGCCGTCCGTCTACGCTGTAAGTGCGGAAGTCCGCTGCGCCCCGGGGCGTCCAGACCGGTTTTTTACCGCTCGGCTCGGTCCATTCTCCGGTCTCGTCCAGACGCTGAAACAGAGCCTCCGCTGCCCGGTCGGCCACATCGGTATCCCGGCTCCCGGTCAGTACGGCCAGATAGGGAACCGCGCCGTCGGACAGATCCTCCAGCATGGACACATCCACGGTTTTCAGCCGGCCGTCCCGATAGGCGGTGACATTATACCGGGCGACGGTCGTGTCCACGTCCGCATAGGCGGTCACCAATCCGATGAGGACGACACCCGCCACGCACATCCGCATATAGGCGAATCGGGGGCGGAACAGCCGCACCGTCACGGCGGCAATGATCACCATCATCATTGCCATAAATACAGAGGTCATGACCCGCAGCCGGGTCAGCCCAAAGGATTGGATATACAGGGCCATTTTTGCTGCAGAGGTGGCGACCAGCCCCAGCGAAAACAGTAGAATAAACAGGCAGAACAGGCGGGTAGAGAGCGGCGCCTTGCCCTCCGGTTTACGGGAGACGGCCAGACTGCCGCCCACCAGCCCCAGATTGATCGCGCAGAGAACGCACATCTCGAAGAAGCCCCGCCGGGCATATTGCGCCGCGGTGTAATCGGCAGGCAGGATTCCCGAAAACGCACTGGTGAAATAGGCAAACTGCGCCGCCAGATACACCATATAGACCAGACTGATGGCGCCGAGGAAGGTGCAGACCGGCGCTGCGTCCAGCCCCTGCAGGGGACGTTTCGGCACGGGAGCCGCCGTGTCCAGTCGGTGCCGCAGCCCGAACAGCCGGGCGTAGATCAGGCAAAACAGTCCCAGACCCAGCAGGAGGCTGGCCAGGCATTCCCCCAGATGATCCAGCACGGTCAGCTGCATCAGTCCCTCAAAGGCGGCGTCGGCACCGATGAGCAGCGGCAGCAGAATTGCCAGCACCGGCAGGGCGCACAGCAGCCCCAGCATCACGCCGCCGCAACGCCGTCTCTGTATCTGACCGTCCTGCTCCCGGTGGAAGATGGCGCCCAATGCCATGCCCAGATGGGAGAGCGGGCGCGTCAACCACAGGGAGACCACATCGGCAACGCAGGCCAGAGTGTCGCCGCTCCGGCGGCGAATGCCGGTATATTCCGTCAGCGTCAGCATAAGCAGAAATACAATGCCGCCGCCCAGACAGAACCGGGTGAAGCGGTCGGTGTGCCAGACAAACACACCGGCGCCGGCCAGGGCGGCGAGCAGGCAAAAGCCGCTGTACGCGCTTACGCGCCCGGAGCGGAACAGATAGATTCCGCCCGTTACCGTCACACCGACGCAGGTCAGAGCATAGCCCAACTGAAAGCCGCCGTACAGCGAAAAATTGACGCCGAGAACCGCCAACAATCCCAGCACCACCGCCAGCACGATATCCCGCCGGTCGGACACCGGCCGGGGGCCGGAAACAGGCGGATAGTATCCCGCCGGAGACGGCGCGGAAAACGCGGGGGCCGAGGCCGACGGGCTTGGGTTCTGCGTCGGCGGCTGCGGCGAGGGGGCAGGCTGCCCTGCCGGGGATGTATAGGATCCATTCATAGGTCGTTCCTCCCGATCGTGTTTTTTGGTGCACAGGGCACTCGATGTCCTGTTGGCAATAGTATACCGCTGAATTTATCGAAAATCAATAACGAATTCGCGAAAAACAGAAAAATCGGTGCTTTGTACAGAGGAAAAGTACAAAAGCACCGACGGATTTATTGAAAATCAATAACAATATGCCGCGAATCAATGTGTGTCGCTCTGGGTCAGCGGCCTTTTTCGGATTCCTGCCGCTGGTAATCGGAGGGGGTGCGCTGTTTGATGGACTTGAACACCCGGGAGAAATACAGAGGATCGTTGAAGCCCACGGAGCTGGCCACCTCCGCAATGGAGAGATTGGGGTTGCGCAACAGGCTGCACGCCTCGTTGATGCGGTAGGTTTGCAGATAGGTATGGGGGGATACGCCGAAATCCTGCAGGAATGCCCGATATAGCTGGCTGCGGCTGATGCCCACATAGCGGGCGATGTCGCTGATGCCGATCTCTCCGGCATAGTTATACTGAATGAAACGCAGAGCATTGGCCACATAGCCCTGATGGGGATCGTCGGCGGTGCGGCGGGTATTATTGCGGATGAGCTGCGCCAGAAACAGATACAGGCATCCCACCATCTCCGCATCGGCGGCGGCCGTGCTGCCGCTGACCTCGGCGATGCGCAGCAGCAGGGCGGAGGTGATATCCGGCTCGGCGTCCCGCAGCACCGGCTCCTTGCGGGTGAAGCCCGCCATCGTCACCAGCCGCCGGGCGTCGGTGCCGTTGAAGCCCACCCAGCAGTATTCCCAGGGATCCTGCGGATCGGCCCGGTAACTGACCATCTGCGTCGGCGCGATGAGAAACAGATCGCCGGCGCGGAGAGAATAGGTCTGCTTATTGCACACGAATGTGCCGCAACCGGCGGACACGTAGTGGATCAGATAGTGATCCCGCAGACCCGGTCCCCAGCTATGGCTGGCGTCGCAGGTCTCGTAGCCGGTATTGTAGACCGATAGGCCGGCGTTCTCTTTCAATGTGTCCTTAAAGGAATAGCGGGCTTTCTTCATCCAATCCCCTCCTCTGCTATCCCAGTGTACCACACAATGCAACAAATGTCCATACAAATGCCGAATAAAAGGATTGACCTTTCCGGCGGCGCTTTTATAATGATAAGTATAGAAACACTGTGAATACGCTATGGAAGGATGATGGGACATGACAGCAGCAGCGACCATGACGGAGAAAATTCGTTCCGGAGGATACGACGGGGCTTTCGCCCGGATGTACGGCGCCGAGCAGGTGGAAGCCCAGCGGGAGCGGTATGTGCGGGCGGTGGCGGAATTCACCGCTATTTTCGGTGAGGACGGCGCGCCGCTGATGCTGTTTTCCGCCCCCGGCCGTACCGAGATCGGCGGCAACCATACCGATCACAACCACGGCCGGGTGCTGGCGGGCAGCGTGAATCTGGACGTGATCGCCGTGGTGCGCCCGGCGGAGGGGACCGTTCGGGTGCAATCCGAGGGCTATCCCATGGATACGGTGACTCTGGATCGTCTGACGCCGGTGGAGCAGGAAAAGAATCACTCCGCATCCCTCATCCGGGGGACGGCCGCCCGGTTTGCGGCGCTGGGCTACGACATCGGCGGCTTCGATGCCTACACCACCTCCGATGTGCTGAAAGGCTCCGGCCTGTCCTCATCGGCGGCCTTTGAGGTGCTCGTCGGCGTGATCCTCAACCACCTGTATAACGACGGAAAGGTCAGCCCCGTCGAGGTGGCACAGATCGCCCAGTATGCGGAGAATGTATTCTTCGGCAAGCCCTGCGGTCTGATGGATCAGATGGCCTCCTCCGTGGGCAACATCATCACGATCGACTTTGCTGATACGGAGCATCCGGTGATCGAACAGGTGGATTTCGATTTTTCCAAGACCGGTCACGCCTTGTGCATCGTGGACGTGGGAGGCAATCACGCTGATCTGACCCACGAATATGCGGCGGTGCCCGCCGAAATGAAAGCGGTAGCCCACTCTTTGGGGGTGGAATATCTGCGACAGACCGATATGGAGACGCTGCTGAAGAATATTCCGGCGCTGCGGAAGCAGCACGGCGACCGGGCGGTGCTGCGGGCCATCCACTTCCTGCGGGATAACGCGCGGGTGCCCCGTCAGGTGGCGGCGCTGCGGTCCGGCGATTTCGAGGAATTCAAGCGTCTGGTGCTGGAATCCGGGCATTCCTCCTTTGAATATCTGCAGAATGTGTATGCTCCCTGCGCGGTGGAGGAACAGGGCATGAGCCTGGCGCTGGCGCTGGCCCAGGGGGTGCTGGACGGATGCGGTGCCTGGCGCGTCCACGGCGGCGGGTTCGGCGGCACGACCCAGAATTTTGTGCCGCTGGATAAGCTGGAGGAATTCCGTACGGTCATCGAATCGGTGTTCGGCGCCGGCACCTGTCATGTGCTGAATATCCGTCCCTGCGGCGGCGTGTGTGTGGATCAACTGTAAATCATTCGGAAAGGTGACGATAATCATGGCAGAGCTTCGCAAGCATCCCCTGACAAACGACTGGATCATGATCGCTTCCCATCGGCAGAACCGGCCGCAGATGCCCAAGGACTACTGTCCTTTCTGTCCCGGCAGCGGCAAGGTGCCGGATCACTTCGATGTATACGAGTATGACAACGACTTCCCGGCTCTGTCCCAGAACCCGCCCCGGCCCGACGATGTGGCGGACGATTTCTTCGAGACGGCGCCCTGCTACGGCAAGTGCGAGGTGATCCTGTATTCTCCCGAGCACACGGTAACCCTGCCGGAGCTGTCCCGGGAGCACATCACCAAGCTGGTGGATCTGTGGGCACAGCGGTATGAGGTGCTCAGCGCCGACGAAAAGGTAAAGTATGTGTTCATCTTTGAGAACCGGGGCGATGTGGTGGGCGTGACCATGCCCCATCCCCACGGCCAGATCTACGCCTATCCCTTCCTGCCCAAGAAGCTGGAGCTGGAGGTGCAGAACGCCAAAAAGCACTATGAAGAAAAGGGCAAATGCCTGTTCTGCGACTGGCTGGATCATGAGGTGGCGGACGGCCGCCGGGTCATTTTCCGCAATGAGTATTTCACGGTGTTTCTGCCGTTCTTTTCGGAGTATCCCTACGGCGTATACATTATGGCGAACAGCCACAAGTCCAACATCAGCCAGTTCACCCCGGAGGAACGTTCCTGCCTGGCGGAAACGCTGCGGCAGACCGCCGGTATGCTGGACAGTCTGTTCGACTATAAATTTCCCTACATGATGTGTATGTACAATGAACCGGTCAACGGGGAGGATCTGTCGGAGCTGTTCCATTGGCACATCGCTTTCTATCCGCCCATGCGCAGCGCCACCAAGGTGAAGTACAATGCCTCCAGTGAAACCGGCGCGTGGGCCCATTGCAATCCCACCTGCCCGGAGGAGACCGCCAAGGAGCTGCGGGCGGCCCACGAAAAGTTCCTGCATAAATAAACGCTCTTAAGCGGGCGGCGACCAGCGGACAGCGATTGACGACTGTCCGGTGGAAAAAGCAAAGGGCGCTTGGCAGAAATGTGCAGCCGCAGGCGGGATCGTCTGCGGCTGTTTGCGTTGCCGGATCATGGGCGGGCGCTCGTTGGCACCTGTCGGTACGGGCGGCGCCGGGCAGGCTGGGCGCTGCGTCCGACGAGAGCCGCGGTACCGGGCGAAGCCCGGCTGGCGCGGGCGGCGCCGCCGGGTTTTCTGCTGACAGTTGCCGCTTTCTATTGACAGCTGTTGCAAAAACGGATATAGTAAAAGACGAGCCGAGCAGCACGGGGGCGACCGCGCCGGAACCGGCCCGTTTCCCCGGCCGGTTTGTCTCATTTTCAGCCCTGCGGGTGTGAGAGGGCGGCAAGCGGCTGTTCCTCTGCGTCTTGTTTGAACACCGAAATCTGTGAGCAAATTAAATCTAAGGAGTCTGAGCAATGTATATTTCCGATTCTGTACGCTATATCGGGGTCGACGACCACCAGGTGGATCTGTTTGAGGGGCAGTATGCGGTGCCCAACGGGATGTCTTACAATTCCTATGTCATTCTGGACGAGAAGATCGCCGTGATGGACACGGTGGATACGCATTTTGTGGATGCGTGGATGGAAAACCTCCGGGCAGAACTGGGAGGGCGGCAGCCGGATTATCTGGTGGTGCATCATATGGAGCCGGACCATTCCGCCGGGATCCGGCGGTTTGTGGAGGCATATCCGGCGGCAACGGTGGTGGCCACCGCCAAGGCCTTCCCGATGATGGAGCAATTTTTCGGGCAGCAGATCCCTGCGCACCGTCTGACGGTCGGGGAGGGAGACACGCTCTCCCTGGGGACGCATACGCTGCATTTCGTCACCGCTCCCATGGTACACTGGCCGGAGGTGATGGTCAGCTATGAGGACAGCGAAAAGCGGCTGTTCTCGGCGGACGCTTTCGGGAAATTCGGCGCATTGGACCGGGAGGAGCCGTGGGAGGACGAAGCCCGACGGTACTATATCGGCATCGTGGGCAAATACGGAGCGCAGGTGCAGACGCTGCTGAAAAAGGCGGCGGCGCTGGACATCGCCGCTATATGCCCGCTCCACGGTCCGGTGCTGACGGACGACCTGACGGCCTGTCTGGGGCTGTACGATACCTGGTCGGCCTACCGCCCGGAAAAGGCGGGGGTCGTGGTCGCCTATGCCTCCGTATACGGCAATACCCGGCAGGCAGCGCTACGGCTGGCGGAGCGGCTGCGGGAGCAGGACACGCCGGTGGAGGTATTCGATCTGGCCCGGTGCGATCTGGCGGAAGCCACGGCCAAGGCCTTTTGTTACGACCGGCTGGTGCTGGCGTCCGTCACCTATAACGGGGATGTGTTCCCGCCCATGAAGGCGTTCCTTCAGCATCTGACCGAGCGGAACTACCGTAACCGAACGGTGGCGTTCATGGAAAACGGCTCTTGGGCGCCGACGGCGGCTAAGGTCATGCGCGCCATGCTGGAGAGCTGCAAGGATTTGCGCTTTGCCGAAAACAGCGTGCGCATCCTGTCGGCACCGCATGAGGTCGCCGAGGAGCAGATCGCGGCGCTGGCGCAGGAGCTGCGGGAGGATGCGTGAGGGGAGAGGGCGGCGGTTTGAAACGGCTCTGCCGGAGGGGTATGCGCCGGTATACACGCTGGATGCCGCCGACAGGCGGGTCGGACTATGGCTCAATGTGGCGGCGCTGGCTCTGACGGCGCTGGTGGCGGCGGCTGCCTGGATGGTGATCCGTCCCACGGATTTCGCCGCCTGGTACAGTTGGGGGCGCTGTCTGATGCTGATCGGGGCGCTGCTGCTGTACCCGGTGCTGCATGAGCTGCTGCACGGGGCGGCGTACAAGCTGCTGACCCACCGCCGGTTGACCTTTGGGCTGACGGCCACCGTGGCTTTCTGCGGGGTGCCGGATATCTATGTATATCGGCGCACGGCGCTGATCGCGCTGCTGACCCCCTTTGCGGTGTTTATTCCGGTGTTTCTGCTGCCGGCCTGTCTGTGTGCCGGGGCATGGGACCGGTTTGGCGCCGCCCTGCTGCTGGCCGTGCATATCGGCGGCTGCGTGGGCGATCTGTACGACGCGGGATTGTACCGGTTCCGGTTCCGCCGCCCGGATACGCTGATGCAGGACACCGGGCCGAAGCAGACCTTTTATGTGAAGCAATGAGGTCGCTGTCTGTCGCTTTCGCACTGCGGCGGCGCGGCCGTCATGACCGCCGCAAAATGAACTTGCACTTTCCCGGTGAATATGCTATACTGGCTCCCGCACCCGTGATCGCCTGGACGGTCGGGTGCGGGAGTGTTTATACCATGAAGATCCAATTATCCGACCATTTTGATTATCCTCGGCTGCTGCGGTTTACGCTGCCCTCTATCGTGATGATGGTATTCACCTCCATCTATGGCGTGGTGGACGGCTTTTTTGTAGCCAACTATGTGGGGAAAACCCCGTTCGCAGCGCTGAATTTTATTATGCCGGTGCTGATCCTGCTGGGCACGGTGGGGTTTATGTTCGGTACCGGCGGCAGCGCACTGGTGTCAAAAACCCTGGGAGAAAAAGACCCGGAGGAAGCCAATCGGCTGTTTTCGCTGTTTGTGTATGTGCCGCTGATGCTGGGAGCGGTGCTGGCGGCGCTGGCGGTGGCGCTGATGCCCGCCATTGCCCGGGCGCTGGGCGCGGAGGGCGAGATGCTGGCGGGCTGCGTGCTCTACGGCCGCATCATTGCGGCGGCGACACCGGCGTATATTATGCAGATGGAGTTCCAGAGCTTCTTTGTGACGGCGGAGCGTCCGACTTTGGGGCTGATCACCACCGTGGCGGCCGGTGTCACCAATATGGTGCTGGACTGGCTGTTTATGGCGGTGTTCTGCTGGGGGCTGGCAGGGGCGGCCATTGCCACCGCCATGAGCCAGACCGTGGGCGCATTGCTGTCGCTCGGCTATTTCCTGCGCCCCAACAGCAGCCTGCTGCGGCTGGGACGCACCCGCTGGGATGGGCAGGCGCTGCTGAAGGCCTGCACTAACGGTTCCTCCGAGCTGATGAGCAACGTGTCCATGTCGCTGGTGGGGATGCTCTACAACGTTCAGCTCATTCGCTATGCCGGCGAAAACGGTGTGGCTGCCTATGGGGTGCTGATGTATGTGAACATGATCTTTCTGGCGATTTTCATCGGCTATTCGGTGGGAACGGCACCGGTCATCGGCTATCACTACGGCGCCTGCAACCATCGGGAGCTGCACAGCCTGCTGTGCAAAAGTCTGCTGCTGCTGGGCATCACGGCGGTGGGAATGTGGGGGCTGGGCGAGGTGTCCGGAGAAACCCTGTCCCGCATCTTCGTCAGCTATGATGAGGAGCTGCTGGATATGACGCGGCGGGCGTTCACGATCTTTTCCTTTTCGTTCCTGTTCGCCGGATTCAACATCTACGCCTCGTCCTTTTTCACCGCCCTCAACGACGGGTTGACCTCGGCGCTCATCTCGTTCCTGCGCACGCTGGTGTTCCAGATGGCGGCGGTATTGCTGCTGCCGCTGTTGTGGGGGCTGAACGGCATCTGGTGGTCGATCGTGGCGGCGGAGGGCTGCGCGTTGCTGATCTCCGGCGTCTGTCTGCTGCTGCGCCGCAAAAAATACGGATATTGAGAGAAAAAGCCTGTCGGATCGTGTGCGATCCGACAGGCTTTTTTTTGAAATGGGTTATTTGCCGCTGTCGCCGTAGTTGGACAGCACCCGGGCAGAGGGATCGTTCACATCGCAGCCTGCCCATTGCTTGTTGGGCATCCAGAAATCCGCGATCATCTCCCCCTGACCGGGGTAGTATTTTTCAAATATCTCCCGATAGAGAAGGGACTCCTTGGTGAAAGGGGCGGCATGGGTATACTGCTTTCGCTTTTCTTCAAATGCGGCATCGGTGTAATAGCCGGCGGCGTATTCCTTGAGGTAATCCACCATGGAATGTCCCACTGCATCGGAAAAGGCGGCTTTTTCCCGCCAGAGAATATCGTGGGGGAGATAGTCCCCCTCAAAGGCGTGGCGCAGCAGGTATTTGCCCTTGCCGTAGACGTTGCGTTTCTTCTCCGGGTCGATGCTCATCACATACCGCACAAATTCCAGATCGCCGAAGGGCACCCGCGCCTCCAGCGAGTTGGCGGAAATGCACCGGTCCGCCCGCAGCACATCGTACATATGCAGTTCCCGGATGCGTTTTTGCGATTCCTTCTGGAATTCTTCGGCGGAAGGCGCAAAATCGGTATACTTATAACCGAACAGCTCGTCGGAAATCTCGCCGGTGAGCAGCACCCGGATATCGGTGTTTTCGTGGATCCATTTACACAGAAGATACATCCCCATGCTGGCGCGGACGGTGGTGATGTCGTAGGTGCCTAAAATCCGGATGACCTCCTCCAGCGAATCCAGCACCTGCTGCCGGGTCATATATACTTCCGTGTGGTCGCTGCCAATGTAATCCGCCACCTGCCGGGCGTATTTCAGGTCAATGGCGTCCTCGCTCATGCCGATGGCAAAGGTACGGATGGGGCGGTCGCTTTTCCGGGCTGCCACAGCGCATACCAGCGAGGAATCCAATCCGCCGGACAGCAGGAACCCTACCTTGGCGTCGGCGACCAGCCGCTTTTCGATGCCGGCTACCAGCTTGTCGTGGATGTTCCGGCAGACGGTCTCCACATCGTCGTGGATGTTCCGGCAGACGGTCTCCACATCGTCGTGGCAGACAGCCTCCACCGCCGCCGGGTCGGCGTAGCGGACGAACTGCCCGCCTTTGTAGTAGTGTCCGGGCGGGAACGGGCGCACCTGGGCGCATAGACCAATGAGGTTTTTCGGCTCACTGGCAAAGAGAATGACCCCCGCCCGGTCATAGCCGTAGTAGAGCGGGCGGATGCCGATGGGGTCCCGGGCGGCGATGTATTCGCCGGCGGTGCCGTCGTAAAGAATCAGTGCGAACTCCGCATCCAGCATCCGGAACATATCCGTGCCGTATTCCCGGTACAGGGGCAGCAGAATCTCGCAGTCCGAGCCGCTGCGGAAGGTGTATTTTTTCGCCAGCTCTGCTTTAAGCGACTCAAAGCCGTAGATCTCGCCGTTGCAGACCACATAGCTGCCGTCCAGCTCAAAGGGCTGCATGCCCTCCGGGGTCAGCCCCATGATCGCCAGCCGGTGGAAGCCCAGCAGCCCCTTGCCGGTGTCTACGATGCGGCTGTCGTCCGGCCCCCTGGACAGAGTGGCGGCGAACCCCTCCTCGAAGGACGAACGGGCGGCACAGGAGCCGCAGTAACCCATGATCGAACACATAGAAAAACCTCCGATACGATTTCTTTGCCAGCATCCGACAGGGCAAGTGCTGCATCAACTCGCTGTGCCACCCGTCTTTGTTCTCTTGTCGGCTCCCATGAAGCCTTGCCGCTGTAACGGGCGGCACCCGGCGTCCCTACTGGGAGCGGTCGGCTCCGTTGGGGTTGCGGCTCGCCGGGTGTTATTCACGCAAATCCTTGCTGCGAGGCTTGCACCCTCCCTCGCTCGCTGAAAGCGGTCTCCTGCGCTACTTCTCCCGGCTCAAACGCCGTTAAATATTCATATGATAAGTACAGAGTTGGCGTGCGCCGGGGAATCATTGCCGACTGGGGAGAATGGGCGATTAAGCCCATTCTCAAGGGCGCACGGTATAAACTTTCAATCAGTACATAGGTGGAGTGCGCCCGTTATTCCACATCCTGCAGGGCGTCGTAGCCCTCCTCACCGGTGCGTACCTTGACCACATTTTCCACATCGTAAACGAAGATCTTGCCGTCGCCGATATGTCCGGTATACAGCACCTTCTTCGCCGTTTCAATGACGGTGCGTACCGGCACCTTGCTGACCACGATATCCACTTGCACCTTCGGCAGCAGGGTGGCTTCGACCTCCACGCCCCGGTAATACTCCGGTTTGCCCTTTTGCAGCCCGCAGCCCAGTACATGAGAGACGGTCATGCCGGTGATGCCCACCTCCATGAGCGCCTTTTTCAGCGTCTCAAAGCGGGATTCCTTGCAGATGATCTCCACCTTGGTGAATTTCGGGCTGCCCGGCTCGGCTGTGTCAAAGGAGGGCTCCCGTTTTACCGGAACCGCCTCCGCTACCGGCACATCGCCGGTCACCGCGACCGGAACCTCCTCGTCCTCCACGGTGGTATCCGGCAGCATAGCAAAACCGGCATAGGCGGTGAGCAGACCGTGCTCCGAGATATCCAGACCCTCCAGTTCATCTGCCGCATCCGCCCGCAGTCCGATGGTGTGCTTGAGGATCAGGAACACAGCGGTGATGATGACGGCTACGTACGCCGCCACGGAAACCACACCCAGCGTCTGTATACCCAGGAAGCGGAAGCCGCCGCCGTAGAATACGCCCTTTTCCGTGGATACGCCGGTGGCAAAGAACCCGGTCAGGATGGTGCCCAGCGCGCCGCAGACACAGTGGACGGAGATGGCACCCACGGGATCGTCGATCTTCGCAACCTTATCGAAGAATTCCACTGCCAGCACAATGACGATACCGAAAACAATGCCCATAATGGCGGCACCTACGGGGCTGACGGCATCGCATCCGGCGGTGATACCCACCAGACCGGCCAGCGCTGCGTTATAGGTCATGGATACATCCGGCTTTTTGTACCGGATCCAGGTGAAGATCAGCGTGGTGCAGCAGGCAACTGCTGCCGCCAGGTTGGTGTTGAAGAAGATCAGTCCGGCGCTGGTCAGCTTTTCGTCCGTATTCATACCCACGGTGGAGGCACCGTTGAATCCAAACCAGCAGAACCACAGGATAAATACCCCCAGCGCCGCAAAGGTCAGGTTATGTCCGAGAATGGCCCGGGGCTTGCCGTCCTTGCCGTATTTGCCGATGCGGGGCCCCAGAATGGCGGCGCCGATGAGGGCACAAATACCGCCCACCATATGCACAGCGGTGGAACCGGCAAAATCGTGGAAGCCCAACTGGCTCAGCCAGCCGCCGCCCCAGATCCAGTGACCGGAAATCGGGTAAATGAACAGGGAGATGGCGGCCGAATAAATGCAGTAGGCGCTGAATTTCGTCCGCTCCGCCATGGCGCCGGAGACGATGGTGGCGGAGGTGGCGCAGAACACCGTCTGGAAGATGGCGTATGCCCACAGGGGCACGCCCTCCGGCAAAATGTGGCTGTAGTCCTTCAAAATCAACGGGTCGATCCAGCCGAATAGCCCGGTGCCGGCGCCGAACATCACGCCGAAGCCGATGAGCCAGAAGCAGGGGGTGCCGATGCAGAAATCCATCAGGTTTTTCATCAAGATATTACCGGTGTTTTTGGCGCGGGTGAACCCCGCCTCACACATGGAAAAGCCTGCCTGCATAAAGAACACCAACGCTGCCCCCAGCAGCACCCAGATGGTGTTGACCGCACTGTATTGCACGGAAATCGTCTCCTTTCCTCTTTTTCACACAAATGGTCAACGTACGCCGAACAGCAGATCGCCGTAGGTGGGGAAGGGCCAATACTTCTCGGCCGTGACCGTCTCCGCCTCGTCACAGATCACCCGCAGCTCCGCCATCTTTTGCAGCAGCACATCCCGGATCATGCAGGACTGGGTGGTGATATCGTCGATGCCCTTGCTCCGGATGATGACGGTATCCAACGCCTCGGTGGCGGCGGCAATGCCGTCCGCCAGATCGGACAGCTTGGCGATCAGTCCCCGCTCATATTTGGCGGGCAGCTCCGGCACCACGGACAATTTGGCGGCACAGGCGTCTGCCAGCTCCTTGGAGTAGCTCTCCACTGCCGGCAGAATCTCTTTGCGCGCCATATCCACCATGGTCATCGCCTCGATGGTGACGGTCTTGCAGTAGTTCTCCAGCGTGATCTCGTACCGGGACTCCAGCTCTGCCTTGGAGAAGATCTTATGGGAGGTGAGCATATCCACGTTCTTTTTCTCCAGAATGGCGGGCAGCGCGTCGGGGGTGGTACGCAGATTCAGCAGCCCCCGCTTCTCTGTGGCTTCCTTGATCCAGGCATCGTCATAACCGTTGCCGTTGAAGATGATGCGCTTGTGATCCTTGATGGTCTTGCGGATCATATCGTGGAGCGCCGTCTCAAAGTCTTCCGCTTTCTCCAGCCGGTCGGCGTAGACTTTCAGCGACTCCGCCACGGCGGCATTCAGCATGATGTTGGCGCAGGCGATGCTGTTGGAGGAGCCCAGCATCCGGAACTCAAACTTGTTACCGGTGAACGCAAAGGGGGAGGTGCGGTTCCGGTCGGTGGTATCCCGGGTGAACTTCGGCAGTACATGGACGCCCAGCCGCATCACCGTCTTTTCGGCGGCGTTATAGGGCGTCTCTTTCTCGATGGCGTCCAGCACGGCGGTCAGCTCATCGCCCAGGAACATGGACACCACGGCGGGCGGCGCCTCGTTGGCGCCCAGCCGATGATCATTGCCGGCGGTGGCCACGGACAGCCGCAGCAGATCCTGATAGTCGTCCACCGCCTTGATGACGGCGCACAGGAACAACAGGAACTGGGCGTTCTCATAGGGGGTCTCGCCGGGGGTCAGCAGGTTCACGCCCGTATCGGTGGCGATGGACCAGTTGTTGTGCTTGCCGCTGCCGTTGACCCCGGCAAAGGGCTTTTCGTGGAGCAGACACACCAGCCCGTGGCGGGCGGCCACCTTTTGCATAATCTCCATGGTCAGCTGGTTGTGGTCGGTGGCTACATTGGTGGTGGTGTAGATGGGTGCCAGCTCGTGCTGGGCGGGGGCTACCTCATTATGCTCGGTCTTGGCGAGGATGCCCAGCTTCCATAGCTCCTCATTCAGATCCGCCATATAGGCGGCGACCCGGGGCTTGATGACCCCGAAATAGTGGTCGTCCATCTCCTGCCCCTTGGGGGGCTTGGCACCGAACAGGGTGCGGCCGGTGAACATCAGATCCTTGCGTTTTTCGTACATGGCCTTATCCACCAGGAAATATTCCTGTTCCGGCCCCACGGAGGTGCGCACGCACTTCACATCGGTGTTGCCGAACAGCCGCAGGATGCGCAGCGCCTGCTTACTGAGCGCCTGCATGGAACGCAGCAGGGGCGTCTTCTTGTCCAACGCCTCGCCGCCGTAGGAGCAGAACGCCGTGGGGATGCACAGGGTCTTATCCTTGATGAATGCATAGGAGGTGGGGTCCCAGGCGGTGTAGCCCCGCGCCTCAAAGGTGGCGCGCAGACCGCCGGAGGGGAAGGAGGAGGCGTCCGGCTCGCCCTTGATCAGCTCTTTGCCGGAAAACTCCATAATCACCCGACCGTCCGGAGCGGGAGAGATGAAGCTGTCGTGCTTTTCGGCGGTGATGCCGGTCAGCGGCTGGAACCAGTGGGTGAAATGGGTGGCGCCCTTTTCGATTGCCCAGTCCTTCATGGCGGTGGCAACGGCATCCGCCACGGCGGGATCCAAGCTGGCACCCTCGTCGATGGTTTTCTTCAGGGAATTGTAGACCTTGGCGGACAGGGTGGCTTTCATTACCCGGTCGTCAAACACAAGACTGCCGAAATAATCCGATACGGTTTTCATCACAAGCACTCCTTTTGACAAAATAAAAAGCGAGACAATGACCTCTGAATTTTCATCCAAGACGCCATTGCCCCGCATTTTTGACGGTATACAGTTGTGAGTGTACGAAAAAGGGCGTCCGGGAGTGTCACACTCCAAGACGCCTTTGCCTTTATGCGGTGTATTATACTCCGTAATTTGAATTTGTCAACCCCTTTTTTTGCATTTTTTCAAAGAAATTTGCAGAAAGGCGGGAGACAGTCTCCGGCTTTGTTTGCAGACCGGTGAATGCGTGACCGCTTTTTTACAAAAAGTTCATATTCAGGGGTTGCTTTTTTGGGCGGAGAGGGCTATACTGACATTAGCACTCAAAAGATGTGAGTGCTAAAACTACACAGACAATCGGGGGATACATCATGGCAACCAAACAATTCAAGGCCGAATCCAAACGGCTGCTGGACTTAATGATCAATTCCATCTATACCCACAAGGAGATTTTCCTGCGGGAGCTGATCTCCAACGCCAGCGACGCGCTGGACAAGCTGTATTATCATTCGCTCAGCGGGGATATCACCGGACTGAGCCGGGATGAGCTGTCCATCGGGCTGGCGGTGGATAAGAACACCCGCACCCTCACCGTGACGGATAACGGCGTGGGCATGACAAAGGAGGAACTGGAGCAGAACCTGGGCACCATCGCCAGGAGCGGCTCGCTGGCCTTCAAAAAAGAGAACGAGCAGAAGGACGATGTGGACATCATCGGTCAGTTCGGCGTGGGCTTCTATGCCGCCTTTATGGTGGCGGACTGTGTGACCGTGACCTCCCGCCGCTTTGACAGCGACGAGGCGTGGGTGTGGCGCTCCAAGGGGGCGGACGGCTACACCGTGACGGCAGGCGAAAAGGGCGGCCGCGGCACGGAAATTCAGCTGCATATCAAAGCAAACACCGAGGAGGAAAACTACGACGAGTTTCTGGAGCCTCATCGACTGCAGCAGCTGGTGAAGAAGTATTCCGACTATATCCGCTACCCCATCCGTATGGAGATGGAAAAGAGCCGTCTCAAGGAGGGTAGCGAAAACGAATACGAGACCTATACCGAGATGGAGACCCTCAACAGCATGGTGCCGCTGTGGAAAAAGGCTAAGAGCGAAGTCTCCCCGGAGGAATATAACGCTTTCTACAAGGAAAAATTCATGGACTATGAGGACCCGGCGCGGGTGATCTATTCCTCCACCGAAGGCTCCGCCACCTACAATGCGCTGCTGTTCATCCCTGCCCGGGCGCCGTATAATTACTATAGCCGGGAATACGAAAAGGGACTGCAGCTGTATGCCAGCGGCGTGCTGATCATGGATAAGTGCCCCGATCTGCTGCCGGATTATTTCAGCTTTGTCAAGGGCCTGGTGGATTCGCAGGATCTGTCGCTGAATATCTCCCGGGAGATGCTGCAGCACGACCGGCAGCTGAAGCTCATCGCCGGACGGCTGGAAAAGAAAATCCATTCCGAGCTGCTGTCCATGCTCAATACCGACCGGGAGAATTATGAAAAATTCTTCGGCAATTTCGGCTTGCAGCTGAAATACGGGCTGTATTCCGATTTCGGCACCCATCGGGAGGTGCTGCAGGATCTGCTGCTGTTCCATTCCTCTCATGAGAACAAGCTGACCTCGCTGGCGGAGTATGTCTCCCGGATGAAAGAGGAGCAAAAGTATATCTACTACGCCTGCGGCGAAACGCCGGAAAAGGCGGCGGCGCTGCCCCAGACCGAGGCGGTGGCGGACAAGGGATATGAAATTCTGTATCTGACTCAGGATGTGGATGAATTTGCCCTCAAGATGTTGCATCAGTTCGAGGAAAAGGAGTTCCGCTCCGTGTCTTCCGATGATTTGGGCTTTGACACCCCGGAGGAGGAAAAGACCGAACCCACCGAGGAGCAAAAGAGTCTGTTCGATGCCATGACGGCGGCGCTGAACGGCAAGGTGACGGCGGTGCGGGCCTCCAAGCGGCTCAAGACCCACCCGGTATGTCTGACCAGTGAAGGGGAGATTTCGCTGGAGATGGAGCGGGTGCTCAATGCTCAGCCCGGCGACCAGAAGGTATCCGCCCGGCGGGTGCTGGAGATCAATGAGAACCATCCCATCTATCAGAAGCTGCTGTCCCTCAAGGGGGACGAGGAGCAGCTGAAGCTATACACCTCGCTGCTGTATGGGCAGGCGCTGCTCATCGAGGGCATGAGCGTGGAGGACCCGGTGGCGTTCTCCAACGATATGTGCAAGATTTTGGCCGAATAAACGGCTCTGCCCGACTTATCGGGGACAGAATTCCGATTCGAAAAAACGAGCGCCGCAGGCTTTTTGCCTGCGGCGCTCGTTCCGATTCGCACAGCTCTCAGGGCATCTGAGCACAAAGCCCGTCTCCGGCGCTGTACGATGCGTCAGGGACGGGTTTTGTCTCGGATTCTATATACTCATAAGAAATGTTCGGACAATGCCCGAACGATGGGGACAAACGGGAACATCAATTATCGCCGGTTTCCGCGTTGCGGCGACTGAAGATCCGGTTGATCTCCTCCAAATCGTCATCCTCCCAGGAGAGAGAGGACGCGCCGCCCGCGCCGGTGTCCTCATCCCGCTTGGCGTGGATGATGCGCTGGCCGCCCTCCTGCCGGTCCTTTTCGTCGGCGGTCAGACCGGTGGCGATCACCGTCACGCTGATGGCATCGCCCATCTTCTCATTCAGGCTGTAACCCCAGATGATGGTGGCATCCGGGCTGACCAGATCGCTGACGATGCTGGTGGCCTTTTCCATCTCGTCAAAGTCCAGATCCTCCGGTGCCATGATATTAATGAGCACACCGTGGGCGTTCTCGATGGTGGTCTCCAGCAGGGGGCTGTCCACCGCCGCTCTGGCGGCTTCCTCCGCCCGATCCTTGCCCTCGGCACGGCCCACACCCATATGGGCATAGCCCGCATCCTTCATCACCGTCAGCACGTCGGCAAAGTCCAGGTTGATATCACCGGCGGTCTGGATCAGCTCGGAGATGCTCTGCACCCCCTGGCGCAACACATCGTCCGCCAGCTGGAACGCATTCTTCATGGTCAGCTTTTCGGTGGCGACCAGTTTGATCCGGTCATTGGGAATGACCACCAAGCTGTCCACGTGCTCCTTGAGCGTCTTGATGCCGTCCTCGGCCTGCTCCATCCGGCGGCGCCCCTCAAAGGAGAAGGGCTTCGTCACGATGCCCACAGTGAGGATGCCCATATCCCGGGCAATCTCCGCCACCACCGGCGCGGCGCCGGTGCCGGTGCCGCCGCCCATGCCGGCGGTCACAAACACCATATTCGCCCCCTGCAGCGCCGTCACGATCTCGTCCCGGCTCTCCTCGGCGGCCCGCTGGCCGCGCTCGGGATTACCGCCGGCCCCGTGCCCGTGGGTCAGCTTTTCTCCGATCTGGATTTTATGAGAAGCCTGCGAAATATCCAACACGGCCGCATCGGTATTCACAGCCAGAAATTCTACACCGCGCACATCGGCCTGGATCATGCGGTTGATGGCATTGCCGCCGCCGCCGCCAACGCCGATAACTTTAATGACCACTTTGGTCTCCGGAACCATGGCGTCAATCTGCATCATATAGCATCGTCCTCCCGCCGGAACAAGGGAGACTACCCCATTCCTACAATTATTAAGATAATTATAGCACAGCCTGTCCGCATTTTCAACAGGTATTTTCATACTTTTCACATTATTTCATCCGTGGGTCCATCCGGCGTCCGGGGCGAAAAACCGGGAAATATCCGGCTTTCGCGCGGGACAAGAGGAATACCGTCGCACCCGGCTCCGACTCACGTTATAGGGGGCGGCGACAGCGCCGACGATTGCCGCCATGCGGCAGAGCATCGGGGAGGATACCCTCGGCAAGCCGGACGATCTGCCGATCGAACAGAAGCCGGCCGATGCGGGGGAAAACGGTGTCGTGTCGGTATCCCGGCTCCTCGGCTTCCGCGGCGCTCTGTTCATCCCCGAAAAATGCGTGCCGTCCGGATTGCGTGAGCCGGACGGCTGCTCGGATACCTATTTCATCCTGTATGACGGGGCATGGCTCCGATTGGAGGCCGCGCCGCTGCCCGGTACGGTGCGCAGAGCTCAGCCGGTGATCGCCAGCGCCTGCTTACCGAAGGCGGCATAGCGCGTCTCGCTGAGCGTGCGGTCGTAGGGGACAATCGCGCCCTGATCGGGATCGGAGAAGTAGTAGTGGGTGGCGTCGTATCCCATCAGCACCATGCAGTGCTCATTGGACAGCCACTGAAAGCTCTCGCCGTTTGGCAGAATCCAGCGGGTGGAGGGGCGCGGCTCCACCATGCCGAGGGAAACCCACACCAGACAGGGGGTGTCCCGGGCGATATACTGTCGGCACAGGGTGGACAGGTCGGAGCCGGTGGCGTTGACCACCTGCTTTTTGCCTTGATAATCGGCGTTTATCTCAGTGCCGGTGGCGTTGCCCGCCCGATTTTTGTCTTTATAGTAGGCATTCATGGCCTTTTCAATCACCGGGGCATAACAGCCGTATGCATCTTCGCTGCGGGGTGAGCCGATAAAGTGGGTATTGGGATCGGGGCCGTGGAGCACGCCGTTCTCGGTGTAGAAGTCACTCTTATCCAGATAGTCGTCAATAAAATCGTCTATGGAAATATCGCTGCCCGCATACCGCATGGCAATGACGGCGCTGACGCTCTCGCATCCGGTGGGGTACTCCGGGTACTGTAAGATCGTCTGCACACCGGTGAGCAGGTGCTTTTCGGGAGCGGGCTGCGTGGTGGCGGTCAATCCCGGGCGGGAGCTGTCCGGCCACAGATGCCGGCGGATATCCGCCCGGTAATGCCACAGGGTGACTGTCCCGCTCACCAGCAAAAGGACAACTACAAAAAAGCAGACAAGCCCCCGGACGGCTCTGCGTCTGCGGCGGCTTCTGCGACGGCTTGCGGCGTGTTTTGCCATGTTTCGACCTCCCTCTATGAGTACGTCTCAGTATAAACGTCGGACGGCGGATTGTCAAGATTAAGAATTACGGCGGGGGTATGGACATTTTTCCCATGTGTGTGGTATACTATACCAGTGTACGGGGCAACACCGAAGGGAGAGCGCGGAACCGGGGAAACGGGCTCCGGCGTGTCCGCATAGGGATTCTGTCGCGGCGCCGCCTGAGCGACCGCTCGGGCATTCCGCGCGGTCGTTTTGTCCGGACGGAATACACGTGTGGGGGCGGAAGCCCAAACTATAACAGGAAAGGAAACGGTTTACCGAAATGAACTATTATCTGATTGATTACGAAAATGTCAAGGTGGAGGGACTGGACGGCATCGCCGGCCTGTCGGAGCAGGATGAGGTGTGCATCTTTTACAGCAAAAACGCCGACACCCTGACCTTTGATCTGGCCCGCAAGCTGCAGGAAACGCAGGCCTCCGTGGTCTACCAGAAGGTGGAGGTCGGCACCAAAAATGCTCTGGATTTTCAGCTGGCCTCCTATCTGGGATATCTCATCTGCAAGCGGGAAAAGCAACGGGACGGACACTTCTATGTGGTGACGAAGGATAACGGATACAATGCGCTGCTCACCTATTGGCAGCAGCGGAAGGTGGATGTGCAGATCGTCATCGACTGCACCGGCCGGGACAACAAGAGCGAAAAGGACGCGCTGATCGAAAAGGCCCGGGCGGTGCTGCCGGATGAAACGTTGGTGCCGCTGGTGGTGGGATTGATCCAGCAATACAAAACCAAGCAGGGCATCAACAACGCCCTGATGAAAGAGCTGAAGGACGGCAAGCGTGCCGGAGAGATCTATCAGGCAATCAAACCGCTGATCAAAGATAAAAAATAAACGATGGGGTGACAGACATGGCTATACGCATCGGTATTTACGGGTACGGCAATTTGGGTCGGGGTGTGGAGCTGGCGGTGTGCGCGGCACCGGATATGGAGCTGGCCGCCGTATTCACCCGCCGACCGGTGGACACGGTGCATCCGGTCACGGACGTGCCGGTGGTGCCTGCGGACGCGGCGGAGGACTGGCGGGAACGGATCGACGTGCTGGTGCTCTGCGGCGGCAGCGCCACCGACCTGCCGGAGCAGACCCCCCGGCTGGCGGCGCGGTTCAATGTGGTGGACAGCTTCGACACCCATGCTGCGGTGCCGGAGCATTTTGCGGCGGTGGACGCCGCCGCCCGCCGGGCGGGAACGCTGGGTATCATCTCCGTCGGCTGGGATCCCGGTCTGTTCTCGCTGGCGCGGGTCTACGGCGCCTCGATCCTGCCGGACGGTGCGACCTATACCTTTTGGGGGCGGGGGGTCAGCCAGGGACATTCCGACGCCATCCGCCGTATCGACGGGGTGGAGGACGCCCGGCAATATACCGTCCCCGTGGAGGAGGCGCTGGAGGCGGTGCGCCGGGGGGAACAGCCCCGGCTGACCACCCGGCAGAAGCACACGCGGGAATGTTATGTGGTGGCGAAGCCCGGTGCGGATCGGGAACGCATCCGGCAGGAGATCGTCACCATGCCCCACTATTTTGACGAATACGACACCACGGTGCAGTTCATCACCAAAGAGGAGCTGGAGCGGGAGCACAGGGGTATCCCTCACGGCGGCACGGTCCTGCGCAGCGGAAAAACCGGTGCGGCGGGCGAAAGCCGCCACACGGTGGAATACCGACTGGCGCTGGATTCCAACCCGGAGTTTACCGCATCGGTGCTGACCGCCTATGCCCGCGCTGCCTTTCGGCTGCGGCAGGAGGGCGCGACGGGCTGCAAGACCGTGCTGGATATCCCCCCGGCCTATCTGTCTGTGCTGGACGGGGACACCCTGCGCCGGGAGATGCTGTAAGTCTATGGACCGGCACGAAAAGTTTCTGCGCATGACCACCCAGCCGGTGGAAAAGCTGGTGGGACAGCTGGCTATCCCCACCATCGCCACCATGCTGATCACCGCGTTTTATAACATGGCAGACACCTTTTTTGTGGGGATGCTGCACAACACCAGCGCCACCGGAGCGGTGGGGGTGGTATTCTCCTTCATGGCCATCATCCAAGCCTGCGGATTCTTCTTCGGGCAGGGGACCGGCAATCTCATCTCCCGCTATCTGGGACAGGAGCGCCCGGAGAAGGCGGGACGTATGGCCGCCATCGGGTTTTTCTCCGCCCTCATCGCCGGCGGACTGATCCTGGGGCTGGGGCTTATCTTCCTCGACCAACTGGCGCGTCTGCTGGGCTCCACCGAAACCATCCTGCCCTATGCCCGCTCCTATCTGCGCATCATCCTGTTCGGCGCGCCCTATATGACCGCGTCGCTCATGCTCAATAACCTCCTGCGGTATCAGGGAAACGCCTTTTACAGTATGCTGGGCATCGGCTTCGGCGCGGTGCTGAATGTGGGGCTGGATCCGCTGTTCATCTTCGGCTTTCGCATGGGTATCGCCGGGGCGGCTGCCGCCACGGTGCTGAGCCAGCTGGTGAGCTTTTGCCTGCTGCTGTTTTTCTGTACCCGGAAGGACAATCTTCGGATCCGGGTGAGTCTGTTCCGCCCCCGGCGAACGGACTATCGGCAGATCCTGCAATGCGGGCTGCCCACCCTCTGCCGTCAGGGGCTGTCCAGCCTATCCACCATCTGCCTCAACCGCATGGCGGGACTATACGGGGCGGATGCAGCCATCGCCGCCATGTCGGTGGCGACGAAAATCACCGGGCTGGCCTATTCGGCGGTGCTGGGTTTCGGACAGGGATTTCAGCCGGTGTGCGGATTCAATTTCGGTGCCGGACTGTACAGCCGGGTGAAACGCGCCTATTGGTTCTGCGTGAAAGCGGGCACGGCGTTCCTGCTGGCGGCATCGGCGCTGGGATTTTGGCTGGCGCCCCAGTTGGTGGGGCTGTTCAGCGACGACCCGGCGGTGCTCAGTATCGGGGCGGTCTCGCTGCGGCTGCAATGGGTCAGTTTCCCGCTGGTGGCCTGGATCACCCTCAGCAATATGCTGCTGCAAAACATCGGCAAAGTGGGGCGCGCCAGCTTTCTGTCCATGGCCCGGCAGGGGATTTTCTTCATCCCGCTGGTGGTGCTGCTGCCGCTGGCGCTGTCCCATGTGCCCGGAATGTCGGCGCTGCTGGGCGTGCAGCTGGCGCAGCCTCTGGCGGATGTCTGTACCTTTGCCTGCGCAGTGCCGCTGAGCGTATCGGTGCTGCGGCATTTCGGCGCGGACGCATCGACACCTGATGAAAAAACAATGGAAGAAGGAGCATCGGAGCAATGAAAAAATGGGGAGCGCTGGGACTGGCGGCGGTGCTGCTGATGAGCGTATGGGGGTGTCTGCCCACTGAGGATCCGGGAAAAACGCAGCCGCCGGATTCTCGGGCGGCGGTGGATGTTACGGAGAGCGCGACGACCGAGACGGCAGAGACCACCGCCGCAACGACCGCCGCCGCAACGGATGCGGAGGTCACCACGACCGCGGCGACCACCTCCGTCACCACCACCCAAAAGCCGCCCACAACCGTGGCGGCGACCACCGTCCGGCCGACCGCTACCAACGGAACAACGCAGCAGCCCTCCGCCGACGGCGACATGGTATGGGTCAGCAAAACCGGCAAGCGCTATCATTCCAACCCGGAATGCAGCGGCATGAAAAGCCCCAGTCAAATACCGCTGGAGACGGCCAGGCAACGCGGTTTGACACCCTGCCAAAACTGCTACTGAGCGTCTGCTGAGGAACAGAAAACGAGTGAGGAATTGGCTTATGCAAGAACACAGCGACGTTTTTATATCCTACAAGCGTTCCGACGGCACCATGCTGGCGAAGTTTTTCCGCACGATGCTGGAGGAACAGGGATATCGGGTATTTCTGGATCTGAAGGAGCTGCGCAACGGCCGGTTTGACACCCAGCTGCGGGAGGTGCTTGCGCATTGCGGCGATGTGCTGTGTGTGCTGACGCCGGACTATATAGCGTCCATGAGGCAGGAGCCGGGAGAGGACAACTGGGTGGGGTTGGAGCTGGTGCAGGCGCTGGATGAGGCGGAGCCGAAGAATATCATCCCCATCACGGTGGATACGGCCGCCATGCCGGAGCGGGGCAGCCTGTTTCCGGCGGTGGCGGATGTGGGCGCCTATGAAGCGGTGCGGTACAACTCCCAGGGTACCCATGAGGAGGAGGCGGCATTCCTGACCCGCCTGACCAATATGTTGACCAGCACCCCGCGCAAGGTGAACTATCTCAAGCACATCACTAATTCCGGATACAGCTCCACTTTCAAGCCCGAACAGAGGCGGCTGCGTTTACAGGCGCAGTACAGCACCGAGCTGGATCGGCAGGTGTTTCAGTATGCGCTGGAGCGTCTGCCACGGAGACCGCTGGTGGGGCTGGATCTGGGGTGCGCCGACGGCACCGTGACCCGGAAACGCTTCGGCTGTTTCGACCGTTTCGAGACGGTGATCGGGGTGGACAAAAACGCCGACGCCATCGCGGCGACACAGTCGGACGGCGTGTATCGGTTCCGAGTGGCGGACGCGGAGAGCGACGACTTTGAGACGGCGATGGAGCAGGTGCTGGCCGATGCCGGTGTGGATGGGGTGGATCTGGTGTTTTCCGCGCTGACGGTGCATCACATGACCGATCCGATCCGGGCGCTGACCCGCCTGCGTCGATTCGTGCGTCCCGGCGGCGCCATTCTGCTGCGGGGTGTGGACGACGGCACCATGGTTTCCTATGGGGACGAGGGATTGGCGGAACGCTGCATCGAGCTGAGCATGGGATTGGAAAACATGAGCGACCGCTATCACGGACGCAAATTCTATGCGCAGCTGCTCCGGGCCGGATATGAGGATGTGAAGATGTTCTTCACCACCGACTGTACCGTGGGGATGGACGACGAGGAGCGGGACGAGCTGTATCGGTATTATTTCAATTTCCGCAGCAACTACACCGCCAAGCTCCTGGCGGCGCATCCCGGCGAACGGCACTATGCAGAGCTGGATGCCGCCATGCGCACCGCCCTGTCCCAGCTGCGGGATCGGTTCGAGGACGAGCAGATGTTCATGATGCTGACCAGTATCGCTGCCGTGGGGTTTGCGCCCTGATCCGGACGGGATCGACTGCACCGAAAAAACAGCCCCGGCACAGGCGGGAATTCATACGAGAGCTTGCGGCCGCTGTCGATATCCGACAGCGGCCGCAGTTTTGCATCATGGAGTGCGCAAAGCGTCTCCGTTTTTTTTATTTTCATCGGCCGCACATACGGGTTCGACCGGTGCGGCGGGTCACAGAAGAGCCCGCAGGATGGTTGCGTAATGCTCCGGCGCATATCCGCGCCCGATCGGGGGCATCGCTGCCGATGAATACGTCCTGATACAGGATTTGTCCTCCCGGATGGTTGGATGGATGAGTGTTGTTAATGGCTGGGAATCACTACGGTAGAAAAGCTGTTATTAGCTAATCGCTCTGTGACTGTGCAGTTATGGGTACGTAGCAAATACCCGCTCATTTCCTCTGTGCGCTGAGCTTCGGCGGCTATTTTTTCAGTAAATTCTATTAGGGAGCAGGAAGTGCCCATATAGTGGTTGAATAGTGGCAGGACGGCGGCACGGGCAAATCCGGCACGGGCATCACCAGAGTCCGCGATTTACGCAAGTTCATACCATTTCATTTTCTTCATTCATTCCCAACAGTAATCGCGCAGGTCAGCCAGTTCGTTTTTCAGGGCGTCCATGTAGTAACCGGTGCAGACCAACATAACATTCGCCGGCCCTTTCTTCAGTCTTTCGAACAGATCCTCATGCTGATATCGACTACCGCAAATATACCACTGGTCAGAGTAACTGCCCCCTGGTGGCGTCACGCAGATGCAGAAATACACGGTTTCCAGATTTCGATATTCATAATTATAATAATCGTCCAACTCGGCTGTTCCGGTCAAGAAAAAAGGCTTACCGAGAGAGAGCACTGCGTTATATCGGACATCTTTGTATGTTGATAGATTACTATAAGACTGTTGAAATCGGTTTTCCATTGCCCCGGCAAAGGCTTCTGACAGCGTCTGAGTAGTTTCCTCGGTATGATAACGCACCTCCTCGCAGAGAAATGTGCCGTCTTTATAGAATACTCCAATCGGCTCGCCGGAAACACCAAGAACCTGACCTGCTTTCGCATCGTAGAGCACTGTGTCGTGGGAGCTTTTCATTCCCGAGGTGCTTTGCCCGGATAGAAGCAATTGTGTCAGGCTCCGGGCTGGGGCACCTTGCTTTGCCTCGTATTCCTGCAGTACAGCCATCATCACGTCCTCGAGACTTTGCCCGTTTCTCAATGTAAAATCCCAGCGATAAAACATTCCGTTGCCCAAAAACACCATGCGGTAGTGAGAAGTTTCTTCCGCATTAGTATCTTCATTCACCCAAAAGCCTTCGGCGTAATCCTTGATTGCATCCGTATCGTCAAAAAGCTTTGGAGTATTTCCCCCGAATCCCGCGCCGCCCGCACAGGAGCACAACTCACACAAAAGCAATCCGCACAGCAGAAGTGCTACCGCTCTTCTTGTTCTTATCATCTTGTAATCCACTCCCTTTTCAGATTCCAAATAAAGCCTTTAGCTCCGGCAGGGCCTCTTTATAGTCGTAGCCGCTGCCCATCATATTCGTACTGCTGCGGACGACACCCGCTACACAATAGACGCAAAATGAGCCGCCTGCGGCCTTTGCGCCCTCGGTATAAAACTGCACAG